>JAMOZU010000343.1 GCA_023667745.1 Ruminococcus sp. | reverse complement strand
TGCGGAAATAGCCGCTGAGATGAGAGCGAAGGGTTTATCGGAAGAATTAATAAAGTCTATATTGCAGGGAGCAAGCAGATGGAATACAAAATGAGTGCTGACGAAAAGGTCAAGGAGCTTGCCCGCATTCGTGAAAAGGCACTCCATGACGAGGCAACGGAGCCGGGTGCGGCGGAAAGGAGAGGGGAGAAAAGAAGGCATTGCAGAGGGTGGAAAACGAGGCATTGCAAAAGGGTATTGACAAAATGATCGCCGCAATGCGTGCTGCGGGGGTTCGGAGGAGCAGATCAACAAGGCTGCTGCGTTAAGCGAGTCATAATACAAATCCCCTCATTGAATTATGGGATTCAGCCGCCGCAAAAAATCATATACGCAAATTTTTTACAGCAGCTTCATCTCCATAATTCTAACGGGGCTTGGTATAAGTTCGATATATCGAAAAATACTTTACGGCTGCGTCTGTCCGAATTGTTGAATTTATTAGGTTTTTCCGAAAAAAAATTGAATGAAAGGAAATGTTAAATATGAACAAATCACAAAAGCTGCTTTCAATAGCTCTGTCCGCCGCAATGGCGTTGTCCTCGGCGTCGTTGGCGTCGGTGAACGCTTCTGCGGAATGGGTAAAGTCCGGGGATGGCTGCAGCTACAAAGATGACGGCACTGGCGAAAAGCTCACGGGTTGGCAGACCATAGGCGGCGAAACATATTACTTTGACAAAAACGGCTGTACCCTTACCGGGTGGAAGATAATAAACGGCGACACCTACTTTTTCAACGGCTCGAAAAAAGGAAAAATGCTTACCGGGTGGGCAAGGATCGGCGGGAAACAATACTATTTCGGGTCGGACGGAGTGATGAGAAAAGGCTGGATAAAGATAAAGGGAAGCACCTATTATTTCGCCTCCGACGGCGTTATGCTGACGGGTACTTACAGAATAAGCGGAAAGGTATATACTTTCGGCTCTGACGGCAGGCTTACATATACCTCCGCCGCCTTGGGCTGTACGGTCGGTACGGTGACAAAGGGGGTCGTTTTCGGCAGTTCTTCCATGGAAGAGGTCTATGATATGCTCCCCTTTGAAGATAAGGAAATGTCCGAAGAGGACGGTATGATAGCGTTTATCCCCGCAGAGGAGTGCATCGGCATGTACCTGTTCAACGAAGACGGCACGGCGGGGGGCGTAATGCTTATGTATGACGGTATCGGAAGCATGGAGGAGGCTGAGCCTTTCTTTACGGAGGCGGGGTGGAAATACGAGGAGTCTCACCGGTTAGACGACAGTGTTATCGAGTTGTATATGTCTCCGGATGGATCCGCTTTCGGGTATATTGTTGCAGAAAACGGCATGGCTCTTATCACCGTTGCTTCCTGTGATGATATTGACGGGCTTTATTATGATGTTCTGGAGGATTATTAAGCAAACGCCGCTCAACTCAATTTTTATTATTTGCAAACTTTACAAACTCTTATGCCGGGCTTTTTCCCGCCTGCGGCAGGAGAAAAACCATATCGGCAATTTCTTGATATATCCGGGATAAGCTTTTCGCGAACACGTCTGCCGGGCGGTTTTCCCGGATACGGCAGCCATTGCGGCGGGCGGATTTTTACGCAAATTAATTCAACGAAAGGAAATGATCGGTATGAAAAGGCTGAAGAAAACGGCGGCTGCAATGCTGTCGGCTGCAATGGCGTTGTCCTCGGCGGGGGCATTGTCGGTGAACGCTTCTGCGGAATGGGTAAAGTCCGGGGCGGGTTACAGCTACAAGGACGACGGCACGGGCGAAAGGCTCACGGGCTGGCAGACTGTAGCCGGCGAAAAATATTACTTTGACAAAGACGGCATCGCCCTTACGGGGTGGAAAAAGATAAACGGCAGCACCTATTATTTCAACGCTTCAAAGCGGGGACGGATGCTCACCGGGTGGGTGAAGATAAACGGCGAGAGGTATTATTTCGGTTCAGACGGGGCAATGCGCACCGGGTGGATAAAAATAAAAGGGAACACCTATTATTTTGATTCCGAGGGAATTATGCTCACAGGCACGCATAAGATAGGCGGCAGGATATGCACCTTCGGCGATGACGGCGTTCTCACCGAGACCGCTGAGGACGGCAGTTTTACGATAGACTCCGTTGCCGAGGGCTTGAAATTCGGCATGACCATGGAAGAGGTCTCGGAAAAAATGCCCTATCGGGATAATCCCTCTTACGCCGGAACAGGTATACTTATGGTGGACTTAGACGGCAGCGATTCTCTGGCGGCATATGTTTTTGACGCAGACGGCGGACTTTGCAGCTATTCGGTAATGTTTACGGCGGAAACGGACAGGTCTCCGGCGGAGGCTCTCTTTGAAAATGCGGACTGGGAGGACATGGGGGACACCGGCAGCGGCAGGGTATATGTCTCTCCGGATTACGCCGCATACGGCATTGCCATGACAAATGACGGCGTTACCTCCGCAACGGTCTATTCCTATGACCTGCTGGAGGAGTTTATGTACGGGAATGATGATGCGCTGGCGCATGTGGGGGTTTAGAGGCTAGATGTAAGAGGCTAGAGGCTGGAGGTGTGCAGACGTTAAGGTTTTTCCCTTTCGCAATGGGCATATATGCCATGGAAAACCGCTCCAAAAAAAGAAAGGTAAAGGTAGATAAAAATGAAATTATCCAGAAAGCATTTATCGGTTATTTTATCGGCGGGGCTGGCGTTTTCGGCGTTGTCGGCGGCTGCTCCCGCCGCACAGGCTGCATGGACAAAGTCAAGCTCCGGCTACAGCTACAGGGACGACGAGACCAACAAAAAGCTCACCGGCTGGCAGACCATCGACGGCGAGCTGTATTGTTTCGATAAAGACGGCTATTCCCTGTCCGGGTGGAACAAGGTCAACGGAAAGACCTATTACTTCAACGGCGCAAAGCGGGGCAGGGTGGTAAAAAGCTGGGCCAAGATAAAGGGCAAGCAGTATTATTTCGGCAATGACGGTGTTATGCGCACAGGCTGGGTGAAGATAAACGGCAAGACCTATTATTTCGGCTCGGACGGGGTAATGCTCACGGGGAGCTATAAAATAAACGGCAGAGTATGCACATTCGGTTCGGAC
>JAMOZU010000342.1 GCA_023667745.1 Ruminococcus sp. | reverse complement strand
GTACAACGCCGTCCTGCACGGAATCCTCCACATAGAACAAAAGCCTTGCATCACAGGAAAAATCGGTATCGTCCACAAACACCGCACCCCGTTTGAGTACATCGGCATTGCGTTCTCTCACAAGGTCTATGATCGAGTCCAGAAGCGGGTGGCCCGGTGCTATCAGCTCCGCTTGGGCTTTTCCTTGGATATTTCGGAAAGCCTTGTCAAAACAAATGCGCTCATATTTATCGAGTACGGGTCTTGACGTGCCTGTTTCACGGTTTCTCACGGCAAACGGTACGGAGGTTATCTCGTAACGCCCCTTTTCCCGCCTGCGCACCCTGCCGCCCACGGCGGCAAATGCCTCCAAAAAGAAAGATTCGATAAAATGCGGCTGAAGACGGTGAGCCTCCATACGCTCCATATCTTCTCTTATCGCCATGACCTGCCTCACGTCCATTGCGTCCGGGGTAAGCGCATGTTCGTCCAAGAGCCTCTCCAGAGATTCTCTGTCAAGGGAATGGTCTACCACCTCAAAAAGCCGTCGGCGAACGTCATCGCGGTCATTGTAACGGACAGCTTCGATAAGAAGTTCCTTAAGGGATCTGTTGTCAAAAGACAGCTTGCCGAGAACATCGAAAACCTTGCCTTTAAGTGCCTCCCGCTCCTGCTCCAGCTTTTCGAGCAGACGGCTGTATACCATGCCCTCTCTTGTCTCCTTTGACACCAGATTCCACAGGTGACATACTTCCGTCTGCCCGATACGGTGTATCCGCCCGAAACGCTGCTCCAGACGGTTGGGATTCCATGGCAGGTCGTAGTTTACCATAAGGTGCGCCCGCTGAAGGTTGATACCCTCTCCCGCAGCGTCTGTGGCAATGAGAATGCGAACGAACTTATCCTGTTTGAAACGTTCCTCCACCTTGCGCCGTTCGGCTCTGAGCAGACCGCCGTGGATAGTTACAACAGCGTCCTCGCTGCCGAGAAGGGAAGTTATCTTGCTTTGCAGATAACGGAGTGTGTCTCTGTGTTCGGTAAAGATAATGAGCTTTTCCCGTTCGCCCTCAGCACCGAACATACTTTCGTTGTCCTGAAGGAGCTTTGAAAGTTCGCTCCATTTGCGGTCTTCCCCGCTTTGGCGAACATCGTTTGCCATGCGTTCCAGTTTTTTCAAAATGGTAATTTCCGCTTCAAGCTCTGTAACGGTACGTGCGGCTGTAGCCTGATCGACAACCTTTTCCTCCTCGTCCTCCATCTCGGCAGAAGAAAAATCATCGTCGTCACAGTCGTCATAATATATGGAGGAATACTCCGCACCCCGCCGCCCAAGGCGTTCTTCCGCAAGCCTTCCTTCCAGACGTTCCCTGCGCCGCCTGAGAGACTGATAGATAGCTTCCGGTGAAGAAGCCAGCCTGCGCTGTAAAATAGTAAGAGCAAAGCCTACTGTATTCTTCCGTTCCTTATCCAGATTGTCCGCACGGTTAAATTCATCTCTGACATATTCCGTCACGGCATTGTAAAGAGCTGCCTCCCTGTCGGACAAGTCGTAGTTTACGGTATATGCTCTTCGTTCGGGGAACAGCGGAGTTCCGTCGAATTTCAGCAGGTCTTCCTTGACCAGACGCCGCATTACATCGGAAACATTTACTGCCCTGTTGCCGCTGTGGACCGCACCTTCAAAACGGTCACGGTCTATAAGCGACATAAAAAGCTGAAAATCCTCTTCCTTGCCGTTATGAGGCGTGGCAGTCAGAAGCAGAAAATGGTTTGCAGCGGACGATAACAAGCGGCCGACCTGAAAACGCTTGGTGTACTTTATCTCGCCGCCCCATACGGTAGCAGACATTTTATGCGCCTCATCGCATACGATAAGATCCCACGATGTGATTTTCAGCTTATCCTGAATATCCTCACTGCGGGCAAGCTTGTCCAGTCTGACGATACAGAAATTGCTTTCCAGAAACACATTCCCGGTCACTGCCGATTCAAAACGGTCATTTGTCAATATCTCAAACCGAAGACCGAATTTATGAAAAAGCTCATCCTGCCACTGTTCCGCCAGACTGCCCGGTGAAACTATCAGACACCGCTTAAGTGCGCCTCTTATTATCAGTTCTTTGATGAACAGTCCCGTCATAATGGTTTTTCCCGCACCCGGGTCGTCCGCCAGTATATAGCGCATCGGCAGACGGGGCAGCATTTCCCCGTAAACAGCGGATATCTGGTGAGGAAGAGGTTCGACCTCCGATGTATGAACCGCAAGATACGGATCGAAAATATGAGCAAGGCTTATACGGTATGCCTCGGACACCAAACGCATCAGACCGGCGTCCGCATCGAAACTCCATGGAAGACTGCCGTCGGAAACTTTCAATTCGGTTTCATCTTCACGAAAAAGAACCTGTTCCGCAACAACGCCCTCCGGAGTCCTGTATGTAACGGTCAGAGCGTTTGAACCGTGCCATTTTACCGCAACGACCTGAACCGGTGAATTGCTGCCCGATATTCCCAATACGCTTGCGCCTGCGGTTATGTCCTCAAGATTTGCCATATCCTTTCCTCCGTTTCCTGTAATTGTAAGCTGTTTTGATCTATACTCCGTTAAACTGCATTTTACCGCATCATCATTCTTTTCGGCATAAAAACGGACTGCATGCCGCACTCATTCATAATCACTTGTGCGCAGAAAATTTGCATTCGTTTTATACATTTCGTTATCCTCGTTTGTGACACATCAATCCATAATATATTATATCATAACCGGTCGAAAAAGTCAAGTAAAATATTAGGTATGCACACGACAAAAACATTTGCTTTTGAAAATTAAAATCCTCCCTAAATCCCGATGTGGAATTTAGGAAGGGATTTTCATTATGCTTAGATCTGCCATCTCCGCCTCATATATCTTAAAATCATCGATTGCCTCATACTGATTCCCATAATTCAATGAGAGATTTGTACCGATCCGCTGCGACATTTCCTATCTTCAATGTCAGCTTCGGGGCGGTATCTCTCCCGCCCCGTCCTATTTTTGCCTAACCGTTCAAAGCCTCTATCCTAAGCCCGCCGTCAACGGAAGTTATTCTGACCGTGCCTATCCCCTTGCCGCTGCGTTCAACGATAATCTCGG
>JAMOZU010000341.1 GCA_023667745.1 Ruminococcus sp. | reverse complement strand
TTTTCCGCCGCCCGCTTTGCGGGTTCTGACCAGAACTGACCGTAGCTTACCATATCCTCATTAAAGGGGATATTATTATCCGCAAGAACTTTTTTAAAGCAGTTCAGGCGGACTTCCGAAAAGTCGTTGCCCTCTATACCGCCCATAAAGTGAACGTCCTTCACGCCGTGTTCCTCAATAACATGCCGCACCACCATTTCAAAGCCGCTGTCGTAATTGAAGCTGACGGACGAGCAGTCCTTGTAACTGCCGTCTATGACCACCACCGGGATATTTTTCGCCTTTGACTTTTCGACCAACTTATTTGTTACCGTTTTATCCTTTATCTTTTCGTCGAAAAACACCATAGCGTCAACACTGTCGTAATCTATCAGTTCAAACACCGTTTTCTCGCCGCTTTCGTCCATGGTGTTCCAGTAGAGGTCGGTGCATGTGCCGTAGACGAAAAGGGCGCAGTTATTTTCGGCAAGGCGGCTGCCGAATGCGGCTATAAATTCGTTGCAGGTATAGTCGTTGAGCCTTGATATACACAAGGCAACCAGTTTTTTTGAGCCTATCACAAAATCAAGCCCCCTTTAGGTGCAAAAAGCAAGAGATGTGTGAGACAAGCTCACACGAGAGATAAGAATGTTATTATATATATTTTAACATATTCTTTTGAAAATTGCAAGGGATTTGGGAGAAATAAAAAAATTAATTAAGGGCATTCATAAAAAATGCTGCCCTTACTTTTCTGACCTCTTACCTCCAAAAAATCTCCCCGCCGATACCCGGCGGGGATAATGCAGCGTGAACTTGCCTCTGTCAGTCTTCCTGATTGTCCTCAATATACTTAACGATATCGCCTACCGTTTTGAGCTTCTGGGCTGCCTCTTCGGGGATCTCTATGTCCAGCTGCTCCTCAAACTCGCTGATAAGATCGATTATATCCAGAGAATCCGCTCCCAGATCCTCCTGAACGGATGCGTCCTCCGTGACCTTATCGGCGTCAACGTCCAGCTTCTCCATGATGATCTCCTTTACCTTATCAAATACCATTTGATTTTCCTCCTTGAATTGTTTTAATTTATAATAAAGACATATCTTGTCCTTATCTCGTTAACATTCAGGCTCATTCTGTGAACTCACCTATTTTTCTAAATTTATTATACCGTTCATTGAGCAAAAGGTCAATATCTTTTGCCATTTTATTTTTCAGCGTTTTCACCAAAAATTCGGAGATATTTTCGGCAGCCGTCTCCGGGTCGTTATGAGAGCCGCCTGCGGGTTCGGGTATTATCTCCTCGCAGACCCCTAAGGAAACGGCGTCCTCGGCTGTTATCCGCATTATCCCGCACGCTTCCTCTTCCCTTGAAGCGTCTTTCCAGAGAATGGATGCGAAACCTCTCGGAGATATGACGCAATAGTTGGCGTTTTCCAGCATTCCCAGACAGTCGCACACGCCTATGGCAAGTGCGCCGCCGCTGCCCGCCTCGCCGAGTATCACGGATATAACGGGAGTTCTCAATGTCATAAACTCCGTAAGGCTGCGGGCTATCGCCTCGCCCTGTCCCCGTTTTTCCGCTTCTATCCCGCAGAATGCGCCGGGGGTGTCGATAAAGCAGATAACGGGTCTGTGAAATTTCTCCGCCTGATGGGCAAGCCGCAGGGCTTTCCTGTAGCCCTCCGGGTGGGGCATGGCAAAATTGGATGCCTTGTTTTCGTAAATATCCCGCCCCTTTACCTGGGCTATAACGGTAACGGGCATATTGTCAAGGCGGCATATCCCGCCTAAGATCGCTCCGTCGTCCCCGTAGAGCCTGTCGCCGTGAAGCTCGAAAAAGTCGGTGAAGATAAGGGGGATATAGTCCCTTACGGTAGGGCGGTTCTTATGGCGGACTATTTGCAGCCGCTCAAAGGGAGTCGGGGGTGTTTCCGTTTCGGAAGTTTCGGCATTCTCCGTGACATTTTCCGTTATTGCAGCGTCCTCGTTTCCCACGTTGATATTATCGGGCATTTCAGGCATTTTTCCCCGCTCCTTTCTTATCGGCTTTTGCCGTGCCGCTCCGTTTTTCGGGGGACTTAGGCTTGTCTCTTAAGGTTTCCGGCTGTTTGCTTTTAGCCGCCGACGCAGGCGGTCTTTTGGGCAGGTTCGGGACAGACTGACTTTCGGGGACTGTCTCTTTTGCGTTTTCCGCAGGTTTATGGAGACGTATCAGATGGGCGATAGTCCGCCTTAAACTTTTCCGCTCGCATATCATATCCGCAAAGCCGTTCTCCAGCAAAAACTCCGCCGACTGGAAATCTTCGGGGAGACGCTGTTTTATAGTCCCCTCGATAACTCTTCTTCCCGCAAATCCCACAAGGACTTTCGGCTCGGCTATGATAATATCCCCCAGAGATGCGAAGGACGCCGTAACTCCCCCTGTGGTAGGGTCGGTAAGAACGGTTATATACAATACTCCCGCTTGACTTAAGCGTGCCGCCGCGCCGCTTGTTTTCGCCATTTGCATCAGGGAAACAAGCCCCTCCTGCATTCTTGCTCCGCCCGACGCCGTAAACAGTATCAGGGGCAGCTTTTTCTCCGCCGCCGCCTCAAAGGCTCTCGTTATTTTCTCCCCCACAACGCTCCCCATGGAAGCCATCATAAAATGGGAGTCCATAACGCCGATAATGCAAGGCTCGCCCTTTATGGTGCATTCTCCCGTTACGACAGCCTCGGTAAGCCCTGTTTTTTCCTGCATACTTTCGATCTTCTCCTTATAATCGGGGAAATCAATGGGGTTGCAGGTGCGCATATCCTTATCGTATTCGGTAAAGCTGCCCTTGTCACAGGTTATGGATATTCTGTCCCGTGCGGTCATTCTCGAATGATAGCCGCATTCGGGGCATACCCACATATTCTTTTTCAGCTCCTCGCCGGGGCAGCTGCTGCGGCAGCGGGGACATTTGAAATCATTGTTTTCGCTTTTGTCGTCACCGTTAAACCGTGTGGTGACCATTTTGAAGAGATCTTCGAGCAAGAGAGACACCGTCCTATTTAGAGGTTAGAATTTTACAGCCGTTACTTTTTATGTTGGGCGGGGAAAACACCTTAAACCGGCAGTTTCTTTTACAAGACTATCCGTTTGATAAGG
>JAMOZU010000340.1 GCA_023667745.1 Ruminococcus sp. | reverse complement strand
TAAACGGCTTGTGGACAGCCGCAAGCTATGACCTGACTACTACTATACTTCGGGAAGAATGGGGCTTTGAGGGACTTGTTATGACCGACTGGTGGGCGCATATCAACCGTCGGGGCTGCCCTGCGGATCAGCGGGACTTTGCGGCTATGGCAATGGCTCAGAACGACGTTTACATGGTCTGCGCCGACGGATCGGACAACGATGACAACACCCTTGAAGAGCTGCAAAAGGGTACGCTTTCAAGGGGAGAACTTCAGCGGAACGCCGCCAATATCTGCCGTGTTCTTATGAGAACTCACGCCATGGACAGAATGGAAGGGAAAGAGGAGACCGTTGAAATAATCAACCGCCCCAAGGACGCCGACAGCAGCGATGACAGAGAGGTAAAATGCTACGACTGCAAAGGCGGGCTCACTATATCCCCCGACGATATCCGTACCGACAAGGGCTGTGATTACATCTTCATTGCCGACGTTTCCCCCACCGGATATTACACCGTCACCGTCACCGCATCTTCCGAGGCAAGCGAGCTGGCGCAGCTGCCTGTAACGCTCTTTTCCATGGGCAGCCCCTGTGCGGCGTTCACCTGGAACGGCACAGGCGGGAAGCCGGAATCGAAACAAAGCGGGAAAATCTTCTTCTTCTCCCGCTTTACCACCCTGCGGCTGTACTTTGCCCAGAGCGGCTTGAAGATACACAGCATAGAACTGCGCAGCTGCTGACAAAATGGCTTTCCCCCATGGGGGAAAGCCCAAACTGTTATTTTCTCTTTTTCTCCTCTTCCAGAATCCTTTCCCTGTAAGCCTTTGCCGCCTGCTCGGTCTTGTTTTCGCCGAAGGTGTAATATACTCTGTCCTTTAAGGGGTCGGGGAGATACTGCTGGGTGACGTAGTGATTGGGGAAATCATGGGGATAGAGATAATGCTGCCCTCTTACCTCCGCCTCCGCTCCATCAAAATGCTTGTTCTGCAACGCTCTGGGGAACGTACCGCACTCGGCTGTGCGCACGTCTTCCAAGGCGGCGTCTATGGCAAGCACTCCCGAATTGGACTTGGGGGCGGTGCAAAGGAGAATAACAGCGTCCGCCAAAGGAAGTCTCGCTTCGGGGAGACCCAGCTGCATGGCACTGTCAACGCAGGCTTTCACAATAGGGATAGCCATGGGATATGCAAGTCCCACGTCTTCGGTGGCAATGCACAGCAGACGGCGGGAAAGGGAAATTATGTCCCCCGCTTCGATAAGCCTTGCGGCATAGTGGAGAGCGGCGTTCTCATCGCTGCCCCGGACGGATTTGTGGAGAGCGGATAGAATGTCGTAATGCTGGTCGCTGTCCTTGTCGTAGTGCATATTGCTCCGCTGGGTAAGTTCACAGGCGGCATCAAGGGTAACAAGGACGGTCTTGCCGTCGTTCTCCGAGCTTAGATAACACAGCTCGCAGGCGTTGACGGATTTTCTCACGTCCCCGCCGCAGCCTCTTGCAATATGGGCGCACACGCCCTTTTCCGTGTTTATTTTTACCCCCGCTTCCTCCGCCAGTATGCCGAATGCTTTCCTGCACACAGGCTCTATGTCCTCTGCTGTCACGGGCTTGAACTCGAACACCGCAGAGCGGCTTAAAATGGCGTTGTATACGTAAAAATAAGGGTTCTCGGTGGTGGAGGCGATAAGAGTTATCCGCCCGTTCTCGATATACTCCAGCAAAGACTGCTGCTGCTTTTTGTTAAGGTACTGAATTTCGTCCAGATACAAAAGCACGCCCCCCATGCCGTCGATGGTGTCCGTATCGGCGATGACCTCTTTTATATCCGCCAGCCCCGCAGACGTGCCGTTGAGCTTATGGAGCTTCATACCCGCATTTTCGGCGATTATCCTTGCAACGGTGGTTTTCCCCACCCCCGACGGACCGTAGAATATCATATTGGGTACGTTTCCGCTTTCGATTATCCGCCGCAGATATTTTCCCTCGCCCAGCAAATGCCGCTGCCCGACCACGTCGGCAAGGCATTTCGGGCGCATTCTGTCGGCTAATGGGGTTGACATTGTTTTTTCACTCCTATCGTAAGTCTTTGAGCTGTCTGTATTTTTTTGCATTTTTCAGGATTAATTTTCGGCTGATGCTTTATCACGGCATTCAAAGCCGCTGTATGTACCGAAACCGAGCATATATACCGCCATTGCAACCGACATATCCTCCGACGGCATATTCTGTTTTCGGGCAAGAGCCATTATCTCTTCCATAACGGTATCATGAGGGACGGAAAAACCGTCCGGTTCGCAAAGTGCAGTTTCTATCACTCCCGGCAACGCCATACAAATTTTATAAAATGCGTCCTTTTCTCCTGTAACAGTTTCGTAGAATTTGTCCAGACTTACCCTGCGTATCAGCCTGTGACTGACACTGCTCCCGCCTGCCGAGGTCTCCCACTTGATATTCTGCGACTTTTTTGCGATAGCCTCAACGAGAAAGCAAGCGCAGTCATCATCATTGAGAAGCTGATTCTGCATTTTCATAAATGTTCTGCTTGCAGAGGCGGAGTTCATGGTATTATGCTTGTTTTTCATTTCAACATATATTCGGTGAACAACGCTTTTATCGGGCAGGGTTATTCCGCAGGGGTCTTCAAATATAACGTTCCACCCGCCTTCCTGTCCGTTTTCCGGAACTCTGCATTTATCGATATAAGAGAATATCCTTTGATGAAAATAGCCTATATCATTATTGTTTGACTTGTCACGCTGCCTGAATACTTCATTGCCTACTATTTCTTCCCATGAATATCGGTATACCGTTTTATCAAATATGAGTTTTATCGGATCTATTGTATTTCTGTTAAATTTTTTTAAGTCAAAGGCTTCAAGCTTTTCACCGTATTTGAGGATAGTCGTCTTGACATGAGCCGTAAAGTCCCTTTCGCTTATAAAGTCAATGTCCCACATTTTCCGATTCCTCCAAGGTATCTTTGATCTTTAACGCTATCTCATAAGCCAGTTCAACGGGAACAGCATTGCCCACTTGTCTGTATTTGTCGCCTATGCTTCCGCAAAATTCCCAATCGTCCGGAAAACTTTGACAGCGGGCATTTTCCCTGACTGTAAAAGGGCGGGCTTCTATAGGGTGGCATCTGTC
>JAMOZU010000033.1 GCA_023667745.1 Ruminococcus sp. | reverse complement strand
CCCCTCACGGGTACGCTCGCCGACGCCCGTAAATACGGAAATACCGTTATGCTGATTGGCGATATTGTTTATAAGCTCCTGGATAAGCACCGTTTTTCCCACGCCTGCTCCTCCGAAAAGCCCTATTTTACCGCCCTTAAGGTAAGGACAGATAAGGTCGATTACCTTAATGCCCGTCTCCAGTATCTCATTGGAGGCAGTCTGCTCCTCATAGGAGGGAGCTTCACGGTGGATAGGCCACCGCTCCTTAGCCTCGGGTGCGGGCTTGTTGTCAACAGGCTCGCCCAGGAGGTTGAATATACGCCCCAAGGTGTTCTTTCCCACAGGCACTGTAATGGGAGAACCGGTATCCACCGCTTCGGTTCCTCTTACAAGTCCGTCCGTGGAAGACATGGCGATACATCTTACGACGTCGTCGCCGATGTGCTGCGCCACCTCGCAGGTCATAGTCTTGCCGTTAAGCTCTATTTCGATAGCGTTGAGCAGGTTGGGCAGGTTGTCCTTGGGAAACCTTATATCGACTACCGCACCGATTATCTGCACTACGCTTCCGACATTTTTCTTCGGCATTTGATCACCTCTTAGAAGTTTGTTTGTTTGGATAACCTCATTGCACGGTCACGCCCTTCATTCGTATCAATATGCGATTTCAGGGCGGAGAGGTCAGAGGTTAGAGGTTAGACGTCAGGCGTTATAACCTCTTTCTTTATTTGGGAAAATGCTGATATAAGGTTTTTTCCCCGCCTTCGGCGGGGGAAAAATCCCCTGCATAGTTATCCGATGTATAATTTACCGATAATATACAAGCTGTATAATCACTCCGCACCTGCGTTTGCGCCGCCGACGATCTCGGTTATCTCCTGTGTAATGGACGCCTGACGGGCTCTGTTATACATAAGAGACAGATTACTTATCATCTCGCTTGCATTGTCCGAGGCATTTTCCATGGCGTTGCGCCTTGCCGCCTGTTCGGAGGCGAAGCTGTCCACCACTGCGCCGAAAACCATTCCCGTGATATATCTGGGGACGATGTGGTTGAACACCTCACCCACAGACGGTTCGTAAATGGGCAGAGCTTTCGATACTTCAATATCTTTGAGCTCCACAGGCAGCAGATGCTTTGTAACAGCCTGCTGGGTAATGGCGGAAACAAATTCCGTATAGAATATCTCCGCTCCCTTGTAGACCCCTTTCATGTAAGGGTTTACAATTGCATTGGCTATATAGGAGGCATGATGAATCTTTATGCTCTCGCCGATTCCCGCATGCCGCTCGATGATATTGTAGCCCCGCTTGTCGAAATACTCCACGGACTTTTTGCCCACGGCAAGAATATCAACATTATCCTTGCCGCCAAGTTCTTCCGCCCTTGCAGCCGCCATTTTGAAAACGTTGGAGTTGAAGCCTCCCGCCAGTCCTCTGTCGCCCGCTACCACCACAAGCAGCGTTTTGCCCTCGCTTTCGCTTTTGGTAAAGGGGGACAAAAACTTCGGGTTCTCCGCCTGAATAACGCACATGGTATCATACAGCTCTTTGTAATAGGGTCTGGCTCTGTCCGCCTTTTCCTTTGCCTTTCGCAGCTTGGAAGAGGCTACCAGCTCCATTGCCTTGGTGATCTGCATAGTGGACTCAACGCTTTTTATGCGGCGTTTGATGTCCTTCATATTTCCTGTTGCCATGCGTCCTCACCGCCTTACAGGCTTTCAAGGAATTTACTTACAAATTCCTCAAGTTTTTCTTTGAGAGCCTGCTCGTTATCCTTGGTAAGCTCCTTGGTTTCCTTTATGGAAGATATTATCTCCGGCTTGGTGTCCGCAATGTCCGCAAACAGCTCCGCCTCGAAATCGTGTATCTTATCCAGAGGAATATCCTTAAGATACCCGTTGGTAACGGCATATATGATAATTACTTGGTCTTCCACCGTCAAGGGGGAGTTCCTGTCCTGCTTTAAAACTTCAACCACTCTTTCGCCCAGGGCAAGCCTGTCCTTGGTGTCCTTGTCAAGGTCAGAGCCGAACTGGGAAAAGCTTTGCAGCTCTCTGTACTGGGAATAGGTGAGTTTAAGCGAACCGGAAACCTTCTTCATAGCCTTTATCTGCGCCGCTCCTCCTACTCTCGATACCGAGATGCCGGGGTTTACCGCAGGGCGTACGCCGGAATTGAACAGGTCTGTCTCCAGGAATATCTGCCCGTCGGTAATGGAGATAACGTTGGTGGGGATATATGCGGAAACGTCCCCCGCCTGGGTCTCGATTATGGGCAGGGCGGTTATGGAGCCGCCGCCGTACTGCTCGTTCAGGCAGCAAGCCCTCTCCAGCAGACGGGAATGGAGGTAGAATACATCTCCGGGATATGCCTCACGTCCGGGCGGTCTCTTAAGGAGCAGGGAAAGGGTACGGTAAGCCACGGCGTGCTTTGACAGGTCGTCATACACGCACAGCACGTCCTTGCCCTGTTTTAAGAAGTATTCGCCCATGGCAACGCCCGTGTAAGGGGCTATATACTGCAAGGGCGCAAGCTCGGAGGCGGTAGCCGAAACAACTATGGTGTAGCCCATAGCTCCGTTCTTGTCGAGAGTTTCCACCACGTTTGCCACAGTGGAACGCTTCTGACCTATCGCAACGTAAATGCAGATAACGTCCTTGTCTTTCTGGTTGATGATAGTGTCCAGCGCAATGGCTGTCTTACCCGTCTGGCGGTCGCCGATGATAAGCTCACGCTGACCCCGCCCTATGGGTATCATGGAGTCGATTGCCTTAATGCCCGTCTGGAGAGGTCTGCTGACGGATTTTCTTGTGATGATACCGTAAGCAGGCTGCTCGATGGGCATTTTTTCCTTTGCAAGGATAGCGCCTTTGCCGTCAATGGGCTGCCCCAGGGAATTAACTACTCTCCCCAGCATTTCCTCGCCCACAGGGACGGAAACTACGTTCCCCGTCCTCTTGACGGTGTCGCCCTCCTTTATCTCCGTATCAGACCCCAGCAGCACCGCCGCCACAAACTCCTGTTCCAGGTTCATGGCCATGGCGTAAACGCCGCCCTCCAGCTCCAGCAGCTCGCCGGACATACAGCTGTCAAGCCCGTGGATACGGGCAATGCCGTCTCCCACGGTAACTACCGTTCCCGTGTCGGTGCGCTCGATCTTGGTACTGAAATTCTTGATCTGATTTTTAATTATACCGGTTATTTCATCCGGGCGCAAATCCATCTGATTCACCCTTTCGTTTTTCAAAAATCAACATTCTCCGAACGTCCGTAAACCACCAAACGTCCGAAGGGTACAGCCGCAGGTTTTAACCCGCCACCATATCCTTGATCTGCCTGTGCATATTGTCAAGCTCTGTTTTCACCGAGCCGTCAAGCATACTGCCGCCGCAGGTGACGATCATGCCGCCCAATATGGACGGATCGGTCTTTTCGATAAGGATTATCTCCTTGCCGTACATCTTGCGGAGCTTTGCCATCAGCTTTTCCTTTGCCTTGTCTTTTAGGGGGATAACGGTGGTGACAGTTACCTCCCTTATGCCGTATTCCTCGTAGTATTCCTTGCGGAACTCCTCGCAGATACCGCATAGACTGCCGAAGCGGTTTTTGGAAACAAGAACGCAAAGGAAATTGTATACCGTGCCGCTGACTTTCCCCTTGAATATCTTTTCAATAAGGGTCAGCTTCTCCTTGCCTGTTACCGTGGGAGCGCACAGCACCGCAGTAAGCTCCGGGTTGTCCGCTATAATGCCCGAAAGCGTGTTAAGCTCACGGTCAAGTTTCTTGGCGGACTTGTCTTCTCTTGCAATGCTCATAAGAGCCGCAGAATAAACCTTGTCCACTGAGGTCGCCATTTAAAGCCACTCCTTTCCTGACATTTTACGGGGAACTTATTCGTCGCCCAAACCGCCAATAAACTCATCAATGAGCCTCTCCTGCTCCTCGTCGCCCTCAAGCTCCTTGTTGATGACCTTGCCCGCAATGGTAACGGCAATGTCGGAGATCTCGTCCTTGATGCGGTTTACAGCCCGCTTGCGTTCCCTTTCAATGTCGGCGTTGGCTTTTTCAACCAGCCCCGCAGCTTCCGCTTTGGCGGCGTCGATTATCTCGTCCGAACGGAGCTGCGCTTTCTTGGTCGCCTCTCTTACCCGCTCGTCCGCCTCGCTTCTGGCGTCAAGAAGCCGCTGGGTGTACTCGGTCTCCTTATTTTTGGCGGCCGCAAGAGCGGCATCGGCTTCCTCATAGGTCTTAGAGACCTGCGCCTTTCGTTCCTCGATTATCTTGTTTACGGGAGCAAACAGAAATCTCTTGAACAGTAAAAACAGAATAAGAGTATTGCACAGAACGCCGATCACAGTACTCGGCTCAATGCTGAAAAAATCGAAATACTGACTTGTTACATTCATATTTACACTTTCCTCCCTATTCTGCCGTCATTCCGAACTCTTAGCCGAGGTGCTTTAAGAACGGATTTACAAACAGCAGAATGATACCTACGAGAAGACCGTAAATACCTGTTGACTCCGCAACTGCGCAGCCGATGAACATTGTGGTTGTAGCGGAGGACTTAGCCTCGGGCTGCCGTCCGATGGTCTCTATCGCCTTTCCTACAGCGTAACCCTCGCCGATACCGGGGCCGATACCCGCAATAAGCGCAAGACCTGCGCCGATGCCCTGTCCCATGAGTACGATAGCCTTTGCAAAAAGCATAGCCTGTTCGTCAGTAAACATATTATTTTACCTCCATAAAAATTTTATTTTCGGAAAATGTATTCTAAGGAAGAGCCGATTTAAGGTGTTTTCTCCGCCGCAGGCGGGGAAAACACCGCCTGTCATAAAGGGCAATAAAACCGTATTTAACCATTATCTCCCTAATTATGTACATTTTCTTAATAAACTAAAAATGAGCTTTTTATACTTGTCACCTTTTTGCACGTCACTCACATTATGCCAAAATTCTAACCTCTAACCTCTAACCTCTAAAAGCTACCCTTCTTTTCCCGCAGCGTCTCCCACGTAAGCCATGGTCAGCATTATGAACACATAAGACTGGATGACTCCCGAGAAGAAGTCGAAATAAAGCGACAGCACCGCAGGCACACCTAACTGGAAAATATGGAAATAATTCAGGAAAGTTGCCGACGCCAGCGCAGGTATAAGGTTGTAGATAACGTTGCTGAGGACTGTCAGGAATCCGTAAACAATGGTGCTGATGATCATACCGCTGGAAATGTTTCCGAACATACGAAGAGCCATAGCCACGGGAGTAGCTACCTCGCTTAAGATGTTGATAGGCGTAATGACAGCCACAGGTTCGGCAAATCCCTTGAGATAGCCTCCGAAGCCGTTGGTCTTTATCTTGTAGAAGGTTATCAGGATAAAGGTCACCGCAGCCCAAGTACCCGTACAGTTGATGTCCACCGTCATGCTCCGCAGTCCGAATATGCTTGCCAGCGAGCCTGTAAGGGCAAATGTAAAGATAGTCGCAATGTAAGGAGCAAGGTGCATCATCTTAGCTCCCATATTCTCTCTTACAAGGTTGTTGAAGAATGTAACGAACCACTCTGCCAGAACCTGCCTTTTCGTAGTGGGAACCACTTTCAGATCGCTTGTGAGCCAGCACATGAGCGCAAACAGAATGATGATCAGCAGCCACCCCGTGACCACCGTCTCCGATATTGCAAGGACTTCCCTTGTCCCGTCATACAGGATTATCATTTTCTTGGGTCCCACAACGTCCACGTGAAGCTCCGTGTCAAAAGCCTTGGCGGCCGCAAACAGCCCGGCGGCGATTTTATTGACCATAGAAAAAAGTCACCCTCCTTTCTTTGCGAAAATCATAAACTCTTTACTGCCCCATTGACCCGTCATTTTTTATGTACCTTTTTAATGTCCTTGCCGTCGCTGCCCATTTCGTCAAGGCTTTTTTTCCTGTCCCGAAACTCTTTGAGAGCCGCATCGGCGGTGTAGAAAGTTTTGGGGTACAAAAGCGGGAGAAAGGTCGTTACCGGGTTGAATATCTCGAAAGCAAACCCCGCAGCCAACGCCGCACCCATAACCGTAAGCCTTATGAGATAGAAGCTGAACATATACCTCTGCGCACTTTTTTTCGAGGGTCTTTCCACAGCATGCTCGGCGGAATATCCCAGCAAAAGGAAATTCGCCGTCATAGCCGCCGTACCCAGCAGCAGCCCCAGAGGAACGCCCGCCTCAAGCCCGTAAAACGGGAGACAGACAACAAAAACAGTAATGTCCGCCAAAAGAACCTTGGGCATAAGAAAATTAAACTGTTCATTTACCATCTTGCTTAAAAACGGTATCTTCATACGCTCCATAAAGCTCCTTTGCACTGTGTATAATCCATAGCTCCGCCGCCAAGTCACGGACATCATTCGACATCATATCCGCCTTGAAACAGACCTACGCCAAGCACCGATTTTAAGGGTTTCCCCGTTTATTGCAGAGAAATATATAACCGGCACCTTCCTGCTTATACATTTTTAATTATACCAAATTCATCAAAAAAAAGCAACAGTTATTGTAAATTTTAAATATTCCTTAAAAAAAATCGGATATATCCACAATTATTTAAAATTAAACTCCCCTAACTTTTGTAAATTCTCACAAATTTATCACAAATTCAAAAAATCACTTGACAATCCCGAAAAATTGTGTTAATATAAATTAGTTACGTACAATTTCACAACTCACACAAGACGACGGGGCGTAGCTCAGTTTGGTAGAGTGCTTGCTTTGGGAGCAAGATGCCGCAGGTTCAAGTCCTGTCGCCCCGATTTAGAGGTTAGAAGTTAGAAGTAAGAGGTTAGATTTAGAAGTTAGGGGTTAGAAGTAAGAGGTTAGACTTCGGTTCGAGCAAATTGTTCGGTTGAAAATTTAATATCAATATCTAATAATCAAATCTAATATATAATACGGAGGAGTTCCCGAGTGGTCAAAGGGGGCAGGCAGCTATTAGAGGTTAGACGTTAGAGGTAAGAGGTTAGACTTCGGGTTGAGCAGCTTGCTCGGTTGAAAATTTAATATCTAAATATATATTACGGAGGAGTTCCCGAGTGGTCAAAGGGGGCAGACTGTAAATCTGTTGCGTCACGCTTCAATGGTTCAAATCCATTCTCCTCCACCAAAAAAGCAAGAGGCAAGATGAAAATTCATCTTGCCTCTTTATCATATCCCCAAAAATCTCGAAAATCAACGCAATACAAGAAATCCCTCTAGCCTCTAGCCTCTAACCTCTCCTGTGAACGACTTACCGTTACCAAGCAAGTAACGCAAATCACGACACAGTAACCGCCGCCCGGCAACTTACGGTCTAAGCCCCATTCCGCCTTCGAGGGTTATGGTCTCGCCGGTCATGTACTTGAAGTCGGGGTTGGCAAGCTGAACGCATACTCTGCCTATTTCAAGCTCGCTGTCGCCGTAGTGACCCATGGGGGGCATTTTAACGTTAGCCTTGAATGCGTCAGGATAGGCTTTCTCGAAGTTCTCCAGCTGAGCAGTCCACGCCAAGGGGCATACTATGTTTACGTTTATGCCGTCCTTGCCCCACTCGGTGGCGGCAACTCTCGTAAGTCCTCTTATGCCCTCTTTTGCGGCGGCATAGGAGCACTGCCCGAAATTGCCGAAAAGCCCCGCCCCCGAAGCAAAGTTGATGACGGTCCCCTTGGTCTCTTTTAAATGAGGATAGCATGCCTTCATGTAATAGAATGTGGCGTACAGCCCCGAATACATGGCAAGGTTGAACTGCTCGGTGGTATGCTCCGCCAAAGGCACTCCCGAAGCGGAAGCCTGGGCATTGTTGATAAGCACGTCTATCCTGCCGAACTCGTCCATAGCCTGCTTTACAACGCCCATTGCCACAGCCTCGTTGTCCGCTCCGTCGCAGATGTCCGCCTGTGCGATAAGTACCTTTATGCCGTAAAGCCTTTCCAGCTCTTCCTTGGCGTCCTCCATTTTCTTCACGTTGCGCCCGGTGATAACAATGTTAGCCCCCTCTTTGGCATACGCCGTCGCAATGCCGTAGCCTATAGAGCCGCACTTGCCGTCGGACAGCACCGCCCTGCCCGCTCCTGTGATTATCGCTGTTTTGCCTGTAAGAAAACTCATAGTAATATAACCTCCAGCTGAATATAGTTGTGCGGACTTGCGGAAGTAACCGGCTTTGAGAGGCAAGAGGCAGGAAGCCGGGAGCAGGATTTTGCACGCAAGATTTTTTTGCCCTTGCCGCCATTGCCCCGAACGCCTGCGTTTGCCGCCGTTCCCTTTATCCGCACATATTATATTGTCATTATAACATATTCTTTTGAATTTTGCAAGAGCTTTTTGGTAATTTTTACGAAATTTGCTTGAAAAGCTTATTTTGCTTGAAAAAATTTGAAATTTCCGGGATAAAATTTCTCAAAACCTCTTGACAAAAGATAAAATTTATGATATGATTATTATACCTCTTTTTGGGGCTTGTTTTTTTGTGCCTATTTTTCGGAAAACATTAAAATATCCCCCGCAGGAAACGTATCCGCAAAAGGCGGGTTTCCGGGAGGGAGGCAAAGAGGGGCATTGAAGCCGGGCGTACAAGGCTTTGGCGGATATATTCCTTGCAAGTAAAGATGTGCCGCCGCAAAGGGCGGTAATTAACAGGAGGTGCCGATATGAGAGTAAAGGTAACACTTGCATGCACAGAGTGCAAGCAGCGCAACTACAACACTAAGAAGAACAAGAAGAACGACCCTGACAGACTGGAGATGAACAAGTTCTGCAAGTTCTGCAGAAAGCATACCGTCCACAGGGAAACTAAGTAAGACGGAGGGATCGCATGGCGAACAAGAAATCTTCGGGTAAGAAAAAGTCCGGAGCGAGCAGTCAGCAGAAGCCTGCAGTGAAGACCGTCGATAAAGCCGAAACTGCGTCCGAGATAAAGGTCAAAGAGGAGACCGCCCCCGTACCCGCAAAGCCAAAGGGAACAGAGGGCAAGAAGCAGGCGAAAAAGCCGGGCAAAGTCGCTAAGTATTTCAGAGACCTCAAAAGCGAGTTCAAGAAGGTCGTATGGCCCTCAAAGAATACAGTTGTCAACAATACGGGCGTTGTACTGGTGGTAATGATAGGGTCTGCACTGGTAATGTGGGGGCTTGATTCGGGGTTTGCAGCATTGCTCAAAGGACTGCTCTCGCTGGCGGGAGCGTAAGACCGAAAGGAGATGTCGGGTATGTCAGACGAGGCTAAATGGTACGTTGTCCACACTTATTCCGGATATGAGAATAAGGTAGCTCAGACTATCCTGCAGGTCGTGGAGAACAGAAAGCTCCAGGGGCTTATTACGGAAGTAAAAGTTCCCACGGAAAGAGTAATGGAGAAAAACGACAAGGGCGTTTTAAGGGAAGTCGAAAGGAAAATTTTCCCCGGATATGTACTTGTCAAAATGATACTGACCGACGACAGTTGGTATATCTGCCGCAACACAAGAGGCGTTACGGGCTTTGTGGGTCCGGAAAGCAAGCCTGTTCCCTTGACGGACAAGGAAGTTGAGGCTCTTGGCGTTGACAGCGGCGTAAAGGCGGCCGAGATCAACATAAAACCGGGCGACAGGGTAAAGATCGCCGCAGGGCCTATGGACGGCTTTGTGGGCGAGGTAAAATCCGTAGACCCGGAGGAAAACTCGGTAACGGTCTGTGTTTCCATGTTCGGCAGGGAAACGCTTGCCACACTTGATTTGGGGCAGGTTAAGATCGAAGAGGATTATTAAAAAAAGTTCACCTGTTTATGGGTGTGTACTGTTTATGGAGGTGTGCGTTATGGCACAGAAAGTTGTTGGCTTGATAAAGCTTCAGATAGCGGCGGGCAAGGCTACCCCCGCTCCCCCGGTTGGTCCTGCGCTGGGTCAGCACGGCGTTAATATTATGGCGTTCACAAAGGAATTCAACGAAAGAACAAAGAACGACATCGGGCTTATAATCCCGGTAGTTATCACGGTTTATGCCGACCGTTCTTTCACATTCATCACCAAGACCCCTCCTGCGGCTGTTCTTATCAAGAAAGCCATTAATTTGCAGAGCGGCTCGGGCGTTCCAAACAAGACTAAGGTGGGCAAGATCACCAAAGAGCAGATCAAAAAGATCGCAGAGACAAAAATGCCCGACCTTAACGCTTCCACCGTTGAGAGTGCCATGAGCATGATCGCAGGCACAGCCCGTTCCATGGGCGTGGAAGTAGTCGACTGACCGAAAATTCAAGTGGGAGGATTCGCTTCCGAAGATGTTCGGCGCAGGTTAACATAGATGTTCGCCGCAGACGAATATCATCACCACTATTTTACAGGAGGAAATTATATGAAACACGGTAAGAATTATATAGAAAGCGCAAAGCTCGTTGACAAGAACAAGCTCTATGACAGCGCAGAGGCTCTTGACATTGCCTGCAAGGCTGCAAAGGCTAAGTTTGACGAGACTGTGGAAGTTCACATTCGCTTGGGCGTTGACTCCCGTCACGCAGACCAGCAGGTAAGAGGTGCGGTAGTGCTTCCCAACGGCACGGGCAAGAAGGTAAGAGTTCTTGTTATCTGCAAAGAGGACAAGATGGAGGCTGCCACGGCGGCGGGAGCCGAGTATGTGGGCGGTCAGGACTATATCGACAGGATAATGAAAGAGAACTGGATGGACTTTGACGTTCTCATTGCGTCTCCGGACATGATGGGACTGGTAGGGCGTATCGGTAAGATACTGGGTCCCCGCGGTCTTATGCCCAACCCCAAGGCAGGCACTGTAACCCCCGACGTTGCCAAGGCTGTGACCGAGGCAAAGGCAGGTAAGATAGAGTACCGTCTTGACAAGTCCAACATCATACACTGCCCCATCGGCAAGGTATCCTTCGGCAAAGACAAGCTCTCGGAGAATTTCGAGACATTGCTTGAGGCTGTGGTAAAGGCAAAGCCTGCGGCAGCCAAGGGAACATATATCAAGTCCTGCTCGGTGGCGTCCACCATGGGAGTGGGCATTCCGGTTTCCACCAGCAAGTATGGAGTATGATGATATAGGCAAGAGATTTAAGAGGCAAGAAATGTTTCTTGCCTCTTTTTTATATATGTTATACCCTATCCCCATAATTCAATGAGGGATTTGTATAACACCTGCCCCTTGCCCGAAATACATTTTCACTTTTAAGGATTGTTTAATAATTTCTATGCTATAATAAAATCACAGCAGCGAAAGGAGCATAGAAAATGTATCTGAACATACTGAAAAAAGACCTTAAGCGCAAAAGAGCCATGAACGTGATATTGCTGGTGTTTATTATACTTGCGTCCATGTTTGTGTCCTCAAGCGTGAACAACATCATCAGCGTTGTTACGGCACTGGATAACTACTTCGATATGGCGGGTGCGCCCGATTATGCGGCGTGTATCACAAACAAATCCTCCGACAGGGACGTTTGCGGTACGCTTGAAAACGCCTCGGCGATAGACGAGCTTCGCACAGAGGAAATAATCTATATGTCCCAGTCAAATATTATCCGGGACGGCGAACCCCTTAACGCTTCAAGCGGCAATCAGATCCTCCAGAGCGACAGAGACCTTGCGGTGAATTATTTTCTCGGCGACGAAAGTATTCTCGAAAGCGTACCGAGGGGCAAAGTTTACGCCACCCATTTTGCGGAAAAAAACACGGGACTGAAAGCGGGCGACAGGATAACTATTGAAATAGAGGGGATAAGCCGTGAATTTACCTTTGCGGGCAGCATAAAGGACGCCGTACTGGGAGCGCAGATGAACGGCATAACAAGGTTTATTATTAACTCCGAGGACTTCGACGAATATATGTCCGACGAAACGGTAAAGAATATGTACGGCGGGCAATTTTTCTGCATATTCACGGCAGACCTCGACAAAACCCTGTCGCAAATAGCCGACATATCCGACTGCTTTATCTTTTCGGGAAGCAAGGAAACGCTGAAATTCAGCTATATTTTCAATATAATGATTACAGGCGTTATTCTCGCGGTGAGCCTTATACTTATCATCATCTCCTTTGTGGTGCTGCGCTTTACCATAATCTTTACCCTCTCCGAGGAATTTCGCGAGATAGGCGTTATGAAAGCAATAGGCATACGGGATATAAAAATTCGGGGGCTTTACCTTGTAAAATATTCCGCCCTTTCCGTTGTGGGCGCGGCGGTCGGTTTGGCGCTCAGCTACCCGTTCGGAGAGATGCTTATGAGCCTGTCCACGGACGCGATAATAATAAACAGCGACAACGCCTCTTTTATCAATGTTATCTGCGCGTTTTTTGTGGCGGCGGTAATACTACTGTTCTGTCTCGGCTGTACGGGCAGGGTGGGCAAAATGACCCCTATCGACGCCGTGAGAAACGGTCAAACGGGTGAACGCTTCCGCAAAAAGAGCCTTATGAGCCTCGGAAAATCAAAGCTTGGCGGGACGGCGTTCCTTGCCGCCAACGACATCGTAAGCAGTCCCAAACGGTACGGCATTATCACCTTTACATTCTTTTTGTGTATGTCGCTGTTGATAATACTTTCCAATACGGCGGCTTCCCTTAAAAGCGCAAAATTGCTGAAATATTTCGGTTTTGCGTACTGCCACGCTGTTGCCGACAACGGCGAGGACACTGTACCGTTTATGACCGAGGGCGGGCGCGAAAGGCTTGAAAAATATCTTGAGGATATGGAGCAAACCCTTGCCGAAAACGGTATGCCCTCCGAGTGTATGCAGGAATTTATGTTTTCCCCCGTTATAAAGCACGGCGAATATGAAAGCAAGGTGCTTACCTTTCAAGGTACGGGCACGGAAATGGATATGTATGAGTACACCGAGGGTACAGCTCCTCAAAACAGCGGCGAGATAGCGCTGACCACCCTTGCGGCAAAATCCCTTAAAGCAAATATAGGCGACAGCGTGGTTATGTCTGACGGGTTAGACGAACGGGAATATATCGTAACCTCTCTTTATCAGTCAATGAATAATCAAGGCGTTGCCGCAAGGCTTTACACGGGAGAGGAAATGATACAAATCCCCCATTGAATTATGGGACTTAAGCCGTCGCAAAAACCATATATGCAAGTTTTTGCGGCGGTTTCATCTCCATAATTCTAAGGGGGATTAGTATAAATACGGCATAGCCTACACCTACGGCACGGAACGGATAACACAGCTGAACTGCCCGATAGAAAACAATCTGTTAAGCCAGATAGAGTACCTTACAAATCTCCTGCATTCACAGCTGGGGATAACTCAAAGCGTTATGGACGGCACTGCGGACGAAAAGACTATGCTCAACTATTACAATCGCTCGGTTGAACCTCTCTTGGCGGCTGCTGCAGATGAAATGAAGCGGAAGTTTCTGACCCGGACCGCAAGAGCGCAGGGGCAGACGATAACAGACCTCCTCGGAAACTAATAAAACCTTGATAAATCCCGCTGAATATGGTAAAATGAAACGGGTGATAAAATTGGATTTTTATGTAAAAGCAAATCAATTAAGCGATAAAGATTTTAAAGAGATAATCGGCGTTGAAAAAGCGACATTTGAGACAATGGTAAAAATACTGAAAGAAGCATATGAACAAAAGCCTAAAAAATACAGAGGCGGGCGAAAAAAGAAGAGACACACAATAAAAGCGCAAACAGTTGTAAACAGAGCGAAGGGAG
>JAMOZU010000339.1 GCA_023667745.1 Ruminococcus sp. | reverse complement strand
TGAAATTGTTCTCCTCAAGTTCCGCTTTTACCACCTTTTTCACTTCCGTACTGCCGCTGTAGATAAGACTGTCGGAGTTTATCAGCTCCAGCAGTTCGGTAAAGTCCTCTTGGGGTATCATCACCCGACGGGGCTTGTCGGAAAGATTGAGAAAAATTACCGTTGTCTCCCCCTCCGCCGAACGTTGGTAGACAAAAGTTGAAGTCTCCCGCTCGTCGGGCAATATCCATTTGAAGCAGTCCGGATTATACTCCCCATTGTGGAGCGAGGGCAGTTTCAAATAAAGTTTCGACAGGTCGGTGATATACCTGCGGAAGGAATCGTGCAGGGGGTATTTGAGTAACTCCCAGTCCTGTTCCCTTGTTTCGTCCCACTCCCTGAACTGGGCAAATTCACCCCCCATAAAATTCAGCTTTTTGCCGGGGTGGGTGTACATATACATATAAAACGCCCTTGCCTGAGGGAATTTTACCTCATAGTCCCCCCACATTTTCTGTATAACAGTAGCCTTTCCGTGGACGTTTTCGTCATGGGAAATTGGCAGGAGATAAAGTTCGTTGTAAAAATATTGCATGGAAAAGGTTATCTTTCCGTGAACGTTCTTCCGCTCCTCCGGGGGAGTGCGGAAATAGTCAAGAGTGTCGTTCATCCAGCCCAGATCCCATTTATAGTCAAAGCCCAATCCGTTGTACTCGGCGGGGGCGGTGATTTTGGGGAACGATGTGGAATCCTCGGCAATGAGCATGGCTGTAGGGTGGAGCTTGTGAAGCCCCTCGTTCATCTTTTTAAGAAAATCCACAGTACAGCCGTTTACTCCCCTTGCAGGGTCGCCGCTCCAGTAGATAGCCCTGCTGATAGCGTCCATACGAAGTCCGTCAAAGTGATATTCCGTCAGCCAGTAGTTTGCCGCAGACTGGAGAAAGCAGCAGACTTCCCTGCGGGAGTGGATAAAGTTGCGGCTTCCCCATTCGCTGTCGGAAACGTCCCCCGAAGGGTACTCGTAAAGGGGCGTACCGTCATAGTTGGCAAGAGCGTAGCCGTCCACCGCAAAATGCACCGGCACAAAATCCATAATAACCCCGATATTGCTGTTATGGCATTTATCCACCAGCTCCATAAGGTCCCGGGGAGTGCCGTAGCGGGATGTGGGGGCGAAAAATCCCGTGGTCTGATAGCCCCATGAGCAGTCGGCGGGGTACTCAGCAAGGGGCATAAACTCGATATGGGTGTAGCTGTGTTCGGTAACGTATTTTATGAGCCTGTCGGCTATCTCCGAATATGTATACCAGCCGTTTTCATTGTCGGGGTTACTAAGCCACGAACCCAGATGAACTTCATATATATTCATGGGCGAATTGTAATTTTTTGTGCGGGAATCCATCCACTTTTTATCCTTAAACCGATAGTCCAAAAGATTTGTTATTATTGAGGCAAAAGCAGGGCGCAGCTCCATGGCAAAGCCGTAAGGGTCGCAGTGTTCCGTTCTGCCGCTGCGGGAATAGATGACATACTTGTACATCTGCCCCTTGACAGCATTGGGAGACGAGTAGGTGTATATCTGCCCGCTCCTGGTCATCTCCTCCTCCTGCCAGTTGTTCCACTCCCCTATTACAGTCACTCTTACCGCATTCGGGGCAAAGGTACGGAACACCGTCCCGCTGCTGTCTGTGTGCGCTCCGAAAAAATTGTAAGCGTCAAAAACATCTCCCATGTAAAAGCTGTGCATATCCATAAAATTTCCTCCGTTTTGGAGCAAGACATAAAAACACCTTCACCGTTCGCTTTCAGAGGTTAGATGTAAGAGGTTAGAATTATTCCGTTACCCTTAATTCTATGTTTTGCTCTGATTTAAATATTTTATTTGCGAATTTTTTCGGGTATATATGCGGGCGGAAATACTTTAAATCGGCATCTCTTTACAGCCTTGAATCCATTATTTCCGCCGCATCGGCATAGTCCCGGAGAGCCGAAATAAAAGACCGGGTCTTTTCCTCGCCCATTATTTCCGTCAGCATGTAAAGATTGCTTTTCAGGTCTTTTTCGCCCTGCTCCCTGACAGCCATTCCCCTTTCGGTGGCGGTAACGACTACCATGCGTTTGTCGCTTTCGCCGCTTTCCCGTATGATATAGCCCTTTTTCTCCAGTGAACGGAGTATCCCCGCAATTCTGGCGGCGGTCATTTTAAGCTCCCCCGAAACCTGCCCTGCTGTTACGGGCGAATTATGGCAGATGTAAGATAACACCTTTTTTTCCCCCTTGAGAAAATCCTCCAGTTTTCCCGGAGTTTTAAGGAAATAGACTTTTTTAAGCACTTTCAAAAGCTCTTCCACCGCTTCGCTGCTGTTATATTCCTGCATTTTCCTTTCCTTTCGGTTATCTTGACTTTTTTATGTAAAATTTATTTAACACTATTAACTAAATTCAGTATATCACATAATTCTCGTTTTGTCAACAGTTTTCGGGAAATTTTTTCAAAAAAATATTTTTACGGATTTTGCGGCTTATCCGCCACCGTAAAATTCTCAAGGAAATCAATTTTCATAAAATAAGCAGATTTTCAAAAATTGATTCCCGTGTAAAATTCTCCGAAAGTCTTGCATTCAAGGCGGCATTGTGATATAATTAAAGAAGTACCGACTTAAAAGGTGATATGACTCGGTGTCTTTAAGTAAGCAACCAATACACAGGAAAGGAACATTAAAATGCTCTCCATTATCCCCATGAAAAAAATCCACAGCAATGCCGTCAAGGAAATGATGAGGGAATTTTATTCTTCCCCCGCCGTTTTCACAGACGGCTCGGAGGAAATTTTCGGCAATAACATAAATGCCTGTCTGGGAGAAAATACGAACCTTGAAGGGTATGTGTTTGTTGACGGAGAAGATGTTTCGGGCTACGCCATGGCGGCAAAGAGCTTTTCCACCGAGTTCGGCAAGCCCTGTATATGGATAGAGGACATATACCTGAAAGCGGAATACCATGGAAACGGCGCAGGAAAGCCACTGTCATAAAGATACAACTCGGAATGGCAGTTGGGGCGCAATACAAAAGGCGGAAGTCGGTTCTTCCGCCCTTTGTGTTTTATGTACTTAGGTCTTGTTTGAAAAATAAATCCAATTGTGCTAAATCAACAAAATTGAAATA
>JAMOZU010000338.1 GCA_023667745.1 Ruminococcus sp. | reverse complement strand
CGGCTTCGGCGACAATATGAGAGTGCTTGACTGGATCATCAAACGCTGCGAGGGCACTATTGACGCCGTTGAAACTCCCATAGGTTATCTCCCCAAGAAAGAGGACATTGACCTTACGGGCATCGAGGACGAGGTTACTCCGGAAATTATGGACGAGCTTCTCCACATCGACAACGACCTGTGGAAGAAGGAAATTGCCGAGATGCGCAGATACTACAAAGAGGACATCTCCGACAAGGGCGGACATGTTCCCCAGGCTCTGTGGGATCAGCTTGACAAGATCGAGGCAAGGTTGGGCTAGTGGCTAGAGGGTAAGAAATGTGTGAACGGAGTTCACACGCTAGAGACTAGAATAGCACTACGCAACAAATTAACACCCGCTGTACCCTTTCGGTGCGGCGGGTTTTGTTGTGTATGGGCAAAAAAATCCCCCGCCTTGGCGGGGGGAATTTACTTATCATTAGTCAGTCTGCCGTCTCCGGAAATAGGTATCTGTTCGCCGAGGTAAGTGGGCTTGGGCTTTACAATAGTGGTAACAAAATCCTTGTTTCTTGCCAGAACTTCCCGCAGGGTGTAGTATTTCTGCCGTGTGTATCCCTGGAGATCCGAGGGGACACCGTATGCCTCAAGCCCCAGCTTTCTTGCTATGTACACCGCCCTGTACAGGTGATATTTCTGGGTGACGATTATCACTTTCTTTGCCCCGAAAATTTCCTTTGCCCGATACATGCTTTCGTAAGTGGAGAACCCCGCATGATCCATAAACACGTCCTCGTCCGGTGCGCCCCTGTCCATGGCGAACTTTTTCATGGCGTTTACCTCGTCATATTCCGCTCTGCCGTGGTCGCCGGACATAAGCAGTTTTGGGGCGGCGGCGTTTTCGTAAAGGGAACAGCCCACTTTCAGCCTGTCCCCCAGCATGGGACTGGGCGTTTCGCCGTTGACCCGGCAGCCGAGAACTATTATGCAGTCGGTATCTTCCAGCTGCAGTGCCGCACTTTCCTCAAGGATAAAGGGTTCTGCGGATTTTTTTACGTAAGCGTTCACCGAGAACACCGCTGTTATGCCTATTGCCGCCAGTGCCGCAAGTATCAGCATTATGCGGAGGAGTTTTTTCAGGAGCTTTTTGGTTTTGGTCATGTTATCACCCGTTTGATTTAGGTTGTCGGTCTATGTAAGTGACGTGCGCCCTTGCGGGCGGCGGCATGCTGTTCACGGCTTGCGCCGTTGGGGCTCTCCCCAAACCCCGCTGGAGCTCCGCCCCAGACCCGGCAAGGGCTCTGCCCTTGACCCGCAAGGACTTCGCCCCTTGACCCCGCCCAACGCAGCATTATTGCTTGTGTAAGGCGTTAATTTATGTGTTCGCTTTCAAGCTCTAAGCGTTTATATTTATATTCTGCACCAGCTTATCCACCGTCAGCACTCCGTCCCTGCTGCCCAATCCCAGTCCCTCGTTGGTGCGGAACATAATGTCAACGCTGCCGTCGCAGATGTAAACATCGCCGTCTCCCTGCATGTCCCCTGCTCCCGAAACCGAGTTGCCCTCACATTCAAATTCAAGGTCGCAGTGCTTTATGCGGCAGTCTATGCTGCCCTTGCGAGTCCCCACGCAGTTTATGCTCCTGCCGTGCATTATCATGTTCAGTTTGCCGTTTTTAAGGTCTATATCGCCGCTGCCCGCTGTGATAGTGCCTATGCCGCACATATTTATCCCGCTTAAATTAAAGTTCGCCCTGAAATCTGTCAGGGAAATATTGGCATTCCCGCTTATTGAGCCTATGCCCACCGAATCCGGGGAATTGGTCTCTACGGATATTGACACTTTCGTCATATCCACTACGCTTCCGCCGTCGGAAATTCCCACTCCCACGCAGCAGCCCCCCGAACAGCTGATGTTGAACTGCCCCTGTTTCATTATCACCGCAAGTCCGCCTTCGTTCCTGCCGCCGCCTATGGCAACGGAGTGGTCGCCGTTGGAGGTAAAGTCGAAACGGCCGGGGGAGTCAAAGCAGATACTGCCGGGGCTGTTGTCTTTCCCCACGCCTACGCAATAAGCGTCCGCAGACTCGCATACTATGGTCAGTTTCCCGTCTCCCGTAAAGGTCACAGCCGCACTTCTGGGGACGTATATCCCTCTTCCCAACAGGGAATTTTCTCCGTCTATGCAAAATTCAACCTTAGTGTTTTCGCCCAGTGCGATGATAGGTTCAGCCTTTGCGGAGTTGATGACCACGTTCCTTAATGTTACTTTAGCCTCCGCACCGTCTTTGACGGATATGAGAATGCCCGATTCTCCGCTGTCCTCGCCGTCGATAACGATACTGCCGCTGCCTGCCAGTATTGCCGTGTAATGCTCCTCCGCCAGTTCGGACAGGCGAACCTCGTCCCCGTCAGCCGAGCGGTATATTCTTGCAATATCCTTGGCAAACTCCGCATTTATGCTCTTTATCTCATCCCTTATGCTTTCTGCCACCTCGTGGATGACCACAGGCTTGGGGCGGGAAACATAGTACCCTTGGATAAGGTCGGAACCCAGCTGTATCATCACCCGCAGCTCGTCCGCCGTCTCCACTCCTTCCGCAAGAGCCTGATAGCCGTTGTCGTGAACAAAGTCTATGATACTTGCAACGAATTTCTGCATGCGGGGCTTGGTGTTGATATCCGTTATCAGCGAACGGTCTATCTTCACATAATGGGGAGCGTAACGCAGGAGATTTGACGTATTGGAATAGCCCGTGCCGTAATCGTCGATGGCAAGGGACATATTGCATCTTTTCAAGCGTTCGTGGATAAGGTCAAGGCTAACGTCATCCACTTCCGTCTGCTCGGTAAGCTCTATTACCACCTTTTCCATAAGCTCGCCGTAGCGGTTTTCCAGAGTTCCCCAGTCGGCGTCGGAAAGCATATGGGCGGTAATGGAGTTGACAAAAAGCCGCCGCCCGGCGAAAATATCCTGATTTTCCCCGATAAACGCCATGGTGTTGAACATGGTAGCCTTTTCTATATCGTAGAGTCTGCCGTAGCGGGTGGCAGCTCCCAGAATTTCCAAGGGGTACATTCCAATGCTGTCGTCCGTTCTCATAAGAGCCTCGTATGCAAGCACGTCCCCCGTGCGTGCGCTGACAATGGGCTGAAAATGGTAGACAAAGAGATTATT
>JAMOZU010000337.1 GCA_023667745.1 Ruminococcus sp. | reverse complement strand
GATTCTGGTGGCGATGGCGTGCGTTTTGGTGGGGCTTGTTCTTCTCGACTTTTGTGGGAATTTTATAGTTACCCTGTTGCTTGTGGGGCTGTCCTTTGGAATAATGTTTTTTGCCAAAAAGAAAATAACGCCCGCAGGACAAGGAAAGGAGGTACAGCAGGCGTTTAACGGCATAAAGAATGATTTTACCTCCGACAGAGCAGTAAACGCACTTTTTGAGCATATGGGCAGGGCGGCGAATTTTGCGGACAAGACAATGATAACTCTCTATCTCGGCGAGGTGTATCTTTTCAGAGGTCAGATAAACGATGCTATCTCTCTTTACAATTCCATTGAAAGAAGCAGATTTATGGAATACCCCACCGTTGGCATGAGCTTTTACAACGACATTATAGGGCTGTACAGCGCATTGGAAGATACAAACAGCGTACTGGCGGCATACAGCGATGCAGAGGTTTTTGTGAACGAGTGTGCTTTCCGCAATTATGCCTGCTGTCAGTCTGCGCTGGAACTGCTCATTGACGTGGAAAAGGCAAGGGGGAATTTCGGGAAAGCCCTTGATATGCAGCTGATGAAAAACGACTTTGCCAACCGTTTCAATAATCAGACCCAAGCGGCGGCGGGGACTTATCCTCTAAAGCAGTTTCTGGACGGTCTGGTTTTTTACAAAACGGCGGAGCTGTTCTATCTGTGCGGCGATTACAGTGCGGCGGGGCAGGCTCTTTATTTGGGCGGACCTATGCTGGGGGCAAGCCCCTTTTATCTTGAAAAGGCAAATAAGCTGTCGGCTGAAATAAAAGAGGCAATGAGCGGAAAAAAGGCGGTGTAAAATGACAGGGGAAGTTATAAATTTTCTTGACAGCTTTACCAAAAGCGGCGCACCCGTAAAAGACCTGTCCCGCTTCGAGGGGCTTATGCACCATCTCGGAAATCCCCAGGACACGCTTGACTTTATCCATGTGGCAGGGACCAACGGCAAAGGCTCGGTAGTCCGAATGATAGCCTCCTGCCTTACTCTTGCGGGGTACAAAACGGGGGAGTTTACCTCTCCTTTTATCTACCGCTATAACGACCGCATCAAGATTAACGGAAAGGACATTCCCGACGAGGAGCTTACAAGGATAGTGCGGATAGTTAAAGCCGCCATTGCGGGCAGTTCGGTCGAGTATTCACAGTTTGAGATAACCAACGCAATAGGATTTATTTACTTTGCCGAACAGGACTGCGACGCTGTGGTTCTCGAAACGGGACTTGGGGGGCTTTACGACAGCACAAATATAATAAAAGACAACATCTGCTCGGTCATAACCTCCATTTCTCTCGACCACACGGCGGTATTGGGGGACACCATCGAAAAGATAGCCTTTCAGAAAGCGGGGATAATCAAGGAAGAATGCCCCGTGGTAATGTATCCGAAAAACCCCCCCGAAGCTGACAGGATAATAAAAAATTACGCCATGATACACGGCTCTAAGCTCCTTTGTCCCGACCTTAAAAAGCTGACCCCCGAAACCGTGGGAGTGGGGGGCAGCAGATTTTTGTACAAGGGAAAAGAATACCGCACGGCAATGGCGGGAGTTCATCAGATATACAACGCCGTAACCGCCATCGAGGCGTTGAACGTTTTGAAAAAGGAGTATCTGCGGCTGACCGGGCGAAAAATACGAAAGGGGATAGCCCTTGCAAAAATGCCCTCCCGCTGTCAGATAGTCAGGGAGCGGTCGCCTATGGTGATAATAGACGGAGCGCACAATCCCGACGGCATGAGGGCGTTGAGCGAATTTATAAAGACCCTGCCCCATTATCCGAAGATAATGATCTGCGGCATGAGCGCAGACAAGGACTGGCAGACCGCCCTTTCCTACATTGCCCCTCTTATCGACAAAGCCTACTGCATTGACGGCTTTTGCCCACGGACGGTTTTTGCACCCAGACTGGCGCAGATGTTTTCCGACGCCGAGTGCCTGCCCCTGTCCGACGTTTACAGGCGTGCGCTGGCTGTGGCAGGGGACAGGGGACTGCTGCTGATAGGCGGCTCGCTGTATCTGCCCGCCGCTCTGAATAAGTTTTCGGGATAAATCCGGCGGTATGGGTGAAAAGTCAAGGCTCGTCTTCCGACCGATACAGCCCGAATTTTCTCGTATCGCTGTCAAAACAGCCGTAATAGATATGCTCGATATCCGGGGATAAAAATTTTACAGCGTTGTTTTCAAATCCTATGTTCCGCCATTCACTCGCTATAGGCTGTAGACTGTTTCGCAGGTCGTAAACCTCGAAAAATCCCGTTACATTATTTACGCCTCCGTCAACGGCAAGATAGTCCCGGTCGGCTGAAATAAGCACAGGAACAATGCCCATGCCTTTTTCTATCAGGATATGCCCGCTGCCGCCGCTGTCTATGTAAACGCATACGCCGGTATTGTAAGGAGCAAATTCGGGATAAAGGTCAAAATAATACATTGACAGAACATACCCTTCGCCCTTGCCGTCAAAATTGCCTTTAACGGCTTTGCTAAAAAATATTTCCGGTTCGCCCGAATCATAGAGACTGTCGATGTACCACGGATTGCCTCCCAGCAGATACATCCCCTTGGACTTTTTCAGCTTTTCCGCTGTCCGCCTGTAATTCTCCGTTTCACTGACGCAGCGGACAGCTTCTTCCATTACTTTTTCATATTCCTCATCGCTTTGGAATACCTCATCTTCGGTCATTCCCTTTACGGTTATTTCCATAGGCGTTATTTCGGAAATTCGGGGGAGGTCGTCTATATCAGAGGTATAGGGGTGTTCTCTCCATTCAGATTCCATTGCGGGAACAACGCCCGTTGTAATAGCGGATAAGTTCCATATGTCAAGCCCGCGGATATGGTCGTTGTACGAGCCGTAAATATAGCTGTCATTGGTGTAACATTGCTTTTCATCGTCGCTGACAGGGGGAACATTTCGGGGTTCGGTACCGGCTATTTCGGCAGTGCCGTCATTGCCAAGATCAAAATAAAAAATGTCGTCATCACAGCAGAGCCAGAAACTATAATAGCCCACAGTATATATTTCGCTGATTTTTTTGCCCTGCCGTTCCATTCGAGACAGCAGCAGACCGCCGTTTTCCACTGACTTGATAAATATATTCTCGTTTATTTTTACCGTTTCCGCCTGATAGA
>JAMOZU010000336.1 GCA_023667745.1 Ruminococcus sp. | reverse complement strand
TATATGCCGCTTCTGCGGCTTCACGTTCCGCAGCGAGATTGTCAACGGAAGGTTCCGCACGGGAAGCGGTAAGCCGTTCCCTGAAATGCTGAACCAGCATAGCACGAACGACGGGTTCAAGCTCAAAATATGCTTTCATTATGTCAACTTCCAATTCTGTCCCGCCGTGTTGTTTCACAAAGTCGTCAAGACTGAATGTCGGTATTTGTATGTACATAGGTTCTGTACCGTTCCGCAGCCATTCTTCATTCAGACCGTATGCCATGCAGATATTTTTGATAGTATTATCAGGAACATTATTTCCGGGTTGTTCCCCCCAACTTACAGAGCGTTGAGAAATGCCTATCTTTTCAGCAAATTCTTTTTGAGAAAGCCCCCGCAACTTCCTAAATGCTTTTATTCGTTCATTGAGTGTCAAAGCGTCCACCCCCTTTCTAAAAACTATAATATACATGATTGCTAAAAATGTCAAGAAATTCCTAAAAAAATATTGACAAATATACAAGGTTGCTATATGATATAGAAAAACAAGCAATCATGTATATTCCAAAACCAATAATTACCGAAATGAAAGGAAGGTAAAAGCCATGAAGAAAGCGACATTTGAGCAATACACGGAAGCAAAGAAAGAGATCATGAGCGGCGGCGAGTGCAAAGAGTACGCAAGTACCGACGAATACGGCAGGAACCACAAGACAATCTGCTGCGAGGACGGCAACGCTTTCTGGGAAGTGACAGAAAACGACGTGACGGAGTTCTGGAGTACCAAACACCCGGAAAGCCGGAAATATGAGGTTGAAAGAGAACTTGCGAGGGACGCAGGAACAAACATGACAGAAGCGGACTATCAGAAACTGGCTAATATGTGCGACACAAAGCACATGACAGACGAAGAAGCAAGGCTTTTCATAGGTGAGGAATTAGGGTTTGACCCGCTGAAAGTAAAGATTATTCATGAAGTAGAAGACTATTACAAAGACGGGCATTATTTGAAAAAATGGCATACATACAGCAGGAACCCGCAGTACAACGCTACAGACTGGAACTATTTCAGATTTGACGTATGCGGATGGCAGTATGAATTTGAAAATGGCACGTTGAGATTTTATAACAGCTAAAGAACTGGAAGCCGGACGGCGGCAGCAGGCGTGAAGACCTGCGGGGCGGGTTCGATTCCCGCCCGGTTCAATCAGGGGGAAGCCAGACCCCGGAAATAAAGCACTGTCAAGCGGGCAGCGGTCACGCCAGCTAGAAAGCGTGTAGACGGTCAACAGGTTTTTCAGGCAGGCGGCTTTTTAAGGTGAAAGGCGGCAGCGGCGGTGCGGAAAGGAGTGTGCAGAGATGGCAGAGGAAAAGAGAACAGAAACAATGATACCGCAGGAAAGCAGCAGGGAAGCGGAAGAAGTGATGGGCTTCATGGAGATTTTGGAGCAGCACGAAAAGAAAGAATTTCTTGCTTTCTTGCAGGGCGCAAGGTTCATGAAAAATTTATCTGCCGGGGCGATCAAGACAGCGTAACACGCCCGCCCCGGCTGCGGGCGTGAGAAAGGAAGACCACATGAAGAAAGCGAAAGTGGCGGCGGTGATTCTGGGTACAGGGCTTCTTTGCGCTGCGGGTATTGCGGCGGGGAGCTATGCGAAAGAACGCCTGATAGAAGAAGCGGTGCAGGAAGCCCAGAAACAGCAGCAGGAAGCACGGCAGCAGGCAGGGGAAAGCAAGCCCGGCTATATCCTGATACATACGACGGACGGGGAAGCGTGGGGCTTCTACGGGGATATGGTTTTCATATCGGACGGGACGGACGGCGGGGAAATTGATATTGATATGTCGGGCTGGCTTGTGGGTTCAACGCATGATTGCTATAACCCGGACCCGGAAGAATGAAGCCCGGTGCAGGAGGTGGCGCACATGGAAGAAAGGCTGGCGGCAGCAGGTGTGCAGGTAGAAGGGACTTTCAATGCGAAACGGTTCTTTGAAACGCTGGCAATGATCTTGTCCCGGAAAGAAAACCTGTCTATCACAGTGACCGTGCATGAAGAGGGAAAACAGCAGCACAAAGCGGCTGTATAAATAAAAATCATACCAGATACAGGAGGAAAGAAGCATGAATTTAGTAAAAAAGAAAGCGGTGGTTGTGCATGATGAAGCAGGACTGCCCAATTACATGACAATGTTCTACATGGAACCATTGTTAAGTGTAACGCCGGACGTAAAAGTTGACGTGCCGGAAATGTTCAGGGTAGACGGGAAGACGGTTGCGGCGGTGCTTATATCGCAGTATACAAACGTAATGATGAAGGACATTCCCGCTTCCCTGCCATATCAGAAGCCCGCAGAAAGCATGAATTTTGATGAAGCGGCGGCAGCCTGCCGGAGAAAAGGACACGGCTGGCACTTAATGACAAATACGGAATGGGTATACCTGATGAAAGAAGCGGAAGAGATCGGGCATAAGATCGGCGGTAATACGAACTACGGGAAAAATGCGGATAACCCGGAGGAAAAGGGCTGGTGCTATGACGGCTACACGGTATTGACCGGGACAGAGCCGCAGACGTGGAGCCACGACGGGACCCCCGGTGGGGTTTTCGGACTTTGCGGGAACTTCTGGGAGTGGGTGGCAGGGCTGCGGCTTCACAACGGCGCAATCGAGTATATCCCGGACAATAACGCAGCGTCTTTTGACTACATGCCGGAAGACCCCGCCTGGACGGTTGCACGGACGGAGGAACCGGGGGAAGAGGGCTTGCCGTTCGGGAAACCGCTGTATCTTGACGCACAGTGCGGAAAAGTCGTGCTGACGGACGGGGAGATTGCCGGAAGCTGGACGGGCTGCCGCATGAAGGAATTACAGCTTGCGGGGAGCCTGAAAGAAGTGCCTGAAATCATACATAGACTGGGGATATTGCCGCAGGGCTGGCAGCAGGAGAAAGCCGGAATTTGGGTAGACAGCAGCGAAAGTGAAACCGTGCCTTTCCGGGGTTCGTGCTTCGACGGCACTTCCAACGGTGGTGTGTCGGCGTTGCGCTTGAACGGCGCCCGTTCTCACGTCTACTACCGCGTTTCGTTCCGTTCCGCTTTATATCTGGAGGACTGGCAACTGGTAACTGAATTACTGTAGAGGGCGTGACAACGCCCGCAGAATCAAAGACGGGACAGCAGAAAAAGAGATAACAAAAAACCTTTGAAGAAGTGGTGCAAACACTTT
>JAMOZU010000335.1 GCA_023667745.1 Ruminococcus sp. | reverse complement strand
TACGAGGATAAGCTGATGCCCGAACCGTTCCGCCGTCGCCACTACGCAGTAGCCGGACATATCCGTCATACCCGTTTTAAGCCCGGTGGCGTAGGTGTAGAAATATTCGCTGTCAGGCTGTATCATCTTGTTGGAGTTGTTCCAGAAAATATTCTCTCCCGTAAGATATGTAAGCTCCCGATAGGACTTCCGCCCGGAAGAGGCTATTTCGGGATATTTCTGGGAATGGAGCGTTATCCGCAGCATATCCATGGCGGTGGTGTAATGGTTGTCGTCGTGGAAACCGTCGGGACAGGTGAAGCTGCTGTTTTTGCAGCCTATCTCGGCGGCTTTCTCGTTCATCTTGTTGACGAACACGTTCACCGCCTCCCCCGCAGGCAGATTCTCGTTTTCCGCGATTATCCGCCCTACCTTTGCGGCGGCGCAGTAGGCGGCGTCGTTGCCGGAGGGGAGCATTATTGCGTCAAGCATCATATCCCTGTCAAGACGGCTGCCCTCGTTGAGAAAGGCAAGGCTTGACCCCGGATTAACAAGTGCCTGCTCCTCTCCCGCCTCAAAGATCGTGTCCTCCGGGGCGTATTCCATCATCACCGCCGCTGTCAGTATCTTTGTGGTACTGGCGGGGAACGCCTTTTCCTCGGCATTTTTCGAGTACAGCACCTCTCTTGCCTGAACGTCGTACATCACGCAGTAAGGGGTCTGTATTATCATATCTATGGGATAGGAGTCCTTTTGCTCGAATATCTCGTTTTCCTCTTTTATCTCCTCCGCCCGTTTTTCTGCATCCGCTTCGCTCTGGGAGGGTAAAGCCGCCAGAACCTTATAGCCCGAAGCGTCCACCGTCAGCTCCGTCACCGTCTCTATCTGGGACAGCGCAGAGACCGTCAGCCATATGCAGCCCCCTGCCAGCAGCCCTATAAGCAGCAGATAAAACCGCCCCTGCCGCACCTTTCTGCGGTAACTTTCGTCCGAACGGTATCTTTTTTTCCTGCGGCTGTTCATTTTATTACCTCCCGCATTTCCGCATTTTTATGGATATTTCCCAAGGAAAGCCTTTTTCCGGTGAATTACCGAACTTGTTTTTTTCTCACGCCCATGGCGGGAAAACCGCCCGGCATAGAGATTTGCGGAACTTACGGATAACAAAAATCCGATTTGTCCGCTGTTTCCCTAAAAAAACGGTTTGAAATTTTTGTATGCGTTTGCAAATATGTGTTCTATTTTATCATATCATATTTTTATAGGTTATATCAATCGTTAATTTTCACTAAATTTCCTTGTCAAATTTGGTAATTTTATGTTATAATGCACTAAAGCAAACGAAACATTTCACAGCGTCACAGCCGTTGACAAGATCCGCAAACCCAATAAACAACGGCTCTTGTCCCTTTCCCGTGCCGGCAGCATTTCCCGGTTTCCATTATTGTGACATTATGACATAATATTGAATTTTTTTCGCTGTCTATTGATTTTTTATTTTTTTATGGTATAATTACTTTTAGGGAAACGGCGTTAAAGCGTATTTCCCGCTGTTTCAAGAAAGGAAGTAAATTTTCAATGAACAAATTAAAAATATTTTTCACAGTCACAGTCCTTGCGGCACTGTCTCTTTTAGGCGGCTGTTCCGATAACGCCGAAACTGCCGAAACGCTTGCCGAGGACGTTCGGCTGACCGCCGATGAGGAAACTCTCGAAGAGACGATGGAGACCGAGGGAGACCTTATAGACGACGAAGAGGATATCGACATAGACGAGCTTTTCCCCAACGGCGTTCCCGGCGGAGATAACGCAGACAACGCTCCCGACGCTTCTCCCGCGGAGACGGAAGAAACGGAAAATCCTCTTATGCCCATAATCGACCGTGTCCTGGCGGACAGCGAATGGCCGGTACTTGCCCAAGTGACCGACGAGACCATTTTAAAAGAGTATTTCCTTATCGACCCCGACGTTCCCGAATTTGAGGAGCTTATCGTAATGCAATGCCCCATGAGTGCGCAGATGAGCGAGATCATTATCATAAAGTCCGCCGACCGTGACAGCAAGCTCCCTTGGGAGACTGTCAACGACCGTCAACGCAAGGCTGTCGAGACCGACGCATGGTATCCCGCCGACAAGGAACTTGCGGAGGCTTCCATAACGGGCGTATGCGGAGATTACGTCTATTTCATCATAGGAGAAAATGCCGCCGCCGCAGAGGAATCCATAAAAAATTACCTCTATGAAACTCTTCCCCCATCGGAGTTTGGGGTATATGATAATGATTAATGATGTGCCGTGCGGGTCAATGCGGTCAATGGAGTGCTTGGGCGGCGGCATATTGCTGTCATTTTTCAAAATGCTTTCATTGATTACGCAAGCATTTCTTCTCTAACCTCTTACCTCTAATCTCTAACCTCCAAAAGCCCATTCATTCTCATGGAAAATTTTCCGGCTGTTCCGAAGATAATGTGATCCGCAAGCTCCACGCCCAGAACGGCGGCTGTCCTGCCGAGTTTTTGGGCATAATCCGAATCCTGCTGACGGGGTTCTGCCGTGCCGCTGCGGATATGAGCCGAGACCGCCGCAGTGCAGTTGGAGTCCAGTATATACCTTACCGCCTGACGCAGGGAACCTTCGTCAATGCGCCCGACGGATAAGGGCAGTTCGTATATCCCCGCAAGCGACATGTCGGCGTTGAGACAGGCAATGAGCAGCTGTTCGCCCGTCTTTTTGGTATAGGGCAAGAACATATCCGTTATATTGCTGTAACCGTCGTAAGGCTCTTCCCGCACTTTCGAGCGGTCGGGCATGCGGCGTTCGGAAAGAGCGGTTATAAACCTGAACAGGCGAACCGTGCGGTCGGTGATAAAGGGTATCTTTGTCAGTTCATCAGAATCTCCCTCCAGCACGCCGCTTACGCTGCCGAAAACGGAGATGAGCTGTCTTGCCGTCTCTTTCGTGTCACGGCGGGGCAGGGTATAGAAAAGCCCCGCTTCTTCGGGAGAAGCGGGGCGCAGCTTAAGATGGAACGGTGCTTCAGGACAGCGGAGGGAGTGGGCCTCACAGAATTTCGGCAGTGTAACGGATTCCTCAGTCAGATGGAGCATATTTCTGACCAGCCTGCGCTGAGAGCCTTCGTTTTTTAACGGAAGTCTGGAGAGAACGGAGGCCAGGCAGTTTTCGTCTGGAGCGCTGTCCACCATTGCGTAGAGGATGTCCGGCTCCTTGACAGTGCTGCGCA
>JAMOZU010000334.1 GCA_023667745.1 Ruminococcus sp. | reverse complement strand
GCCGTTAAGTATATGAGCCAGAACTTCTTCTTTGGTCATAATTTTTTTACCGCAAACTGCAGTAGTTTTTCTATTTAAAATTTTTTTGAGAAAACCAAACAAAATTATCACCTTTTTTGAGCGTTAAATTTATTATATTTTCAAGTGCAATATCTGCGGAACATGTAATAAAGCAAGGCTGTTCCGCCTTGCTTTATAAGATCAAGTATGACAAGCATCATGTCCTGTACAGCCTGCTTGCGGGTCAAAGTCAAGAGTTCCCGAAAGGAACGCTGTTACGGCTTCGTCCGCACTGCCGGTAACGCCGCCGTAAACCTCTATGCCCTGAGCGGCAAGGGCGTTTCTTGCTCCTGCGCCTGCGCCGCCACAAATAAGGACATCTACATGAAGTCCTGCAAGGAATGCCGCCAATGCCTCATGTGCGCTGCCTCCTACGGATACCGTTTGAGAGGAGAACATACCGCCGTCCTGCACGTCGTATATCTTAAATTCCTCCGTTTTTCCGAAATGCCCGAACACGTTCCCGTTATCATGGGGGACTGCTATTTTCATAAATTCACATCCTTAATTGGTTATGTTAAAATCATGGGGATTTTTCTCTAACAAAAACCGCTGCGGTAATGCAGCGGTAAAATTGCGGGTAAAATAGCCTTAGCCGTTGAGCTTCTTTGCGAGCTGGCTCTTCTTTCTGGCTGCGGTATTCTTGTGCATAATGCCTTTGGCGCAAGCCTGGTCTACCTTTTTGATGGCAAGCCTTACGGACTCGGCGGTAGGCTCGGCGTTGGCTGCTTTTATAACAGTCTTAAGATTGGACTTTATCATTTTGTTGCGCAGGGTCTTCTTCTTGATGACCTTTACACGCTTCTTTGCGGATTTGATATTAGGCATGTTGTAAACCTCCGTTAATCGTTCTTTTTTATATTTACGGATTAAGTTCAGCCGAAAGTCCCGGACACGTAGAAGGACTTTGCAAAGGCGTAAATGAACCGCCCGTCAGGTCTGCTAATCCAAGCTGCAAAGGCTTTATTGTCGGCCAAAGCATTTGCTTTTATATTATACCATATATTGCCGAATTGTGCAATCGGCAATATGTAAAATTTTCATATGATTTTCAGGGTTATGTTTAGATGTTTTGCACATAATTATCTTAAAACGTCTATTGAAAGGGAGTTTTTCAATGAACAGAAGCAATTCCTCACGCACAGACTTAGCGGTGGAGATGATAAACGACGAGGCAAGCGGGCTGCCCAAGGGCATTCGCAAAAGGGTACGAAAAAGCTCCGTATGCACGGTAACGGAGATAATTGTGGAAGATATTATTGCGGGTATAAAAATAGGCAAGAGCAAGGGGCGTTACATTACCGTGGAGACCGACCGTCTTTCGGCACACCCGGAGGATTTCGGGGAGCAGTCGGACAATATTGCGGCGGAGATAAAGTCCCTTGTCCCCGACCTTAGCCGTTTGCTTGTGGTGGGGTTGGGGAACGACAGCATTACACCGGATTCGCTGGGACCGAGGACGGCGGGGCGGGTGATAGCCACACGGCATGTGGCTCAAAGCAATGCGGGGACGGAACTTGCGGAGCTTGACCTTGCCAGCGTTTCTGTACTGTCGGCGGGGGTAATGGGGCAGACGGGAATAGAGTCATCGGAGATAATCGGGGCTGTATGCGGTAAGGTAAATCCCACATGCGTTATCGCCGTTGACGCTCTTGCATGCAGCGACATAAGCAGGCTTGGTACTACGATACAGATAACCGATTCGGGAATTTCTCCCGGTTCGGGAGTACAGAACAGGCGAAAGGAGCTTTCGAGGGAGACTTTGGGAATGCCTGTTATTGCGGTGGGAGTACCCACGGTGGTGGATATGCACAGCATTGTTCACAATATTACAGGCTCTCCCCCGGACAAGCATCTGCCCAATATGATGGTAACTCCCCGTGACATTGACAAGATGATAGACAGGACTGCCCATTTGCTTGCTTTTTCCATTAACAAGGCGGCACAGCCCAATCTGACTTCGGAGGATATACTTTCTTTAATGTAATAAAATATTCCACGTGGAACATTTTTTACGATATTGTTCCACGTGGAACATTTTTATTCGCTCATTTCCCTTTCTTCCCTTGCGTGGGTTATTATCTCCACAATACCGTTGGCAATTGTCACCAAATCGTCTTTGTCGAAAAAATCTATGTGGAACGTTCCCCGGCAGTTGCTGTCCCCTGTTATTTTGACCCGCCTGCCCAAGGCTTCCATTACCTGAAGTTCCATTTCCGCATAATAGTTGCGGCGACTGCGGTCTTCGGCGGGAGAATAAGGAGATTCTGTCTTGTTCTCTTCCTTCATGCTTTTTACGAGTTTTTCCGTTTGACGGACGTTGAGACCGTTTTTGACTATCTCCTTAAACGCTTCCTTCATATGTTCCTCGTCCTCTGCGGACAAAAGAACCTTTGCATGTCCTGTGGAGATTTCCCCTTTACGCAAAGCCTCAAGAGCGTTTGAAGGAAGAGATAAAAGCCGCTGGGAATTGGCGATATATGAGCGGGACTTTCCCACTGTTTTAGATACTTCTTCCTGTGTCATACCGTATTTCGTCATAAGCTCCTTATACGCCGCCGCTTCTTCCACAGGGTCAAGGTCGGCTCGCTGGACGTTTTCTATAATGGATATACGGGCTGCTTCCATGTCGGTAAAATCCTTGATTATCACCGGAACTTCGTTCATTTGCAGAATACGGCATGCCCGCCAACGCCGCTCCCCTGCAACTATCTGATATGTCATGCCGTTGCCTGTGGGACGGACGATAATAGGCTGGATAAGCCCGTTTTCTTTTATGGAGTCCGCCAGCTCCCGGATAGAATTTTCATCGAAATTTTTTCTCGGCTGTCCTTTGTTTGGCTCTATCTCGGAAATGCGAAGAGTCATAACATCGCTGCTGTCAAGGGAATTGTCCGCAAAAACTGCGTCTAATCCTGCTCCAAGAGCCATTTTATTTCACTCCCTTTGCTTTTACGGTAACTTTCTTTTTTGCCTTTGCCTGTTTGGGCTTTATAGGCTTTACGTCCTTTACTCCGTGCCTTTTGAGCATTTCCTCGCAAAGTTTTTCATACGCTTCTGCGCCTCTGGAAAGTTTGTCGTAATATATTATCGGCTTGCCGTAGCTTGGAGCTTCGGACAGCTTTACATTGCGGGGAATGACAGTCCTGTAGACCTTTTGGGGGA
>JAMOZU010000333.1 GCA_023667745.1 Ruminococcus sp. | reverse complement strand
AGGGGGGAAAACGGAAGACCTGCGCTATGCCTATCTTTTAAACGGCGTTACCCACGATGATGTCAAAGAGAAGATAAAATCCTTTGAGATAGACTACAGCGACATTACCGATGAGTTCCTGCTCGATATGATAGAGGAGACTCTCGACAAAAAGCGGGAGATACAGGAGGGCATTTCCAAATTAAAAGACGGCTCACAGGAGCTTACGGACGGTCTTTCCGAGCTTGACAAAGCGGGAAGCGAGCTTTCAAAGGGCGCAAAGGAATACACCGACGGTGTGAATGCCGCTTACGAGGGAGCAAAAGGGCTTTCGGAAGGTCTCGGTACGCTTAACGAAAACGGCGCAGCCCTTTCGCAGATAGCTCCGGAATTCACGGCGGGCGTTGCGGCGGCTTACGGCGGAGCGGCGTCACTCAATGAGGGGCTTTCCGCCCTTGACGAAAACAGCGGCACTCTCCTTGACGGCGTAAAGGAATACACCGAGGGCGTGACAGCCGCTTACGACGGCTCAAAGGAACTGACAGACGGCGTTGCCGAACTGCAAAAGGAAACCGACAAGCTGTTAAACGAAATTTTTGACATAGACATTGACAATCTTACGGAATTTATCAAAGCGGACGAAAACCCCCGCATAGGCGGCTGTGCCGGGGACGTGGAGATGAACAAGAATGCGGGCGCACTGGCGGGAGTTATTCTTGTGGCGTTGTTCTCCTATGTTATTTCCGTTTTCGTTATCCATCAGATACAGCGGGAGTCAAGCGTTATCGGTGCGCTGTACGCACTGGGGGCTAAGAAAAAAGACCTTATCGCCCATTATATCCTGCTGCCTACGGTTATTGCGTTTATCGGCGGAGCGGCGGGGACTGCCCTGGGCTTTTCGGATGCTGCCATGGAAATAATAGCGGGGGATTCCTACGCTTACTATTCCCTGCCCAGATACGACATTATCCACCCCGCATACCTGCTTGTTTACGGCATCGTTATGCCCCCGGTCATAACGGCTGCAGTAAACGCTCTTGTTATCAACAAGCGGCTGTCCCAGACGGCTCTGTCGCTGATAAAGAACGAACAGAAGATAAGCGGCGTGTCGGCGGGGGGACGGGAGCTCAAAAGCAAAAACTTTATCAGGCGTTTTCAGATACGTCAGCTTATAAGGGAACGGCGGGCAAGCATTACGGTGGCTGCGGGAATGTTCGTGTCATTGCTTATCGTGATGATCTCCCTGGACTGCTATGTTATGTGCAGCAGCGTGCAGACGGGAACTCTGGAGGACACAAAGTTCGAGTATATGTACACTCTCAAATATCCCCCGGAGACCGTTCCGGAAAATGCGGAAAGCTGCTATATTGAGTCCCTTTCAAAAGAGGCTTTCGGGTACACTCTCGATGTGAACATCATAGGCGTTGACAGCGACAACAAATATTACAGTGCGTCTCCCGAAAAGGGCGGCAACAAAATAACCGCAAGCTCCGCCGCCGCCACCAAATACAGCCTTTCCCCCGGGGACAAATTCATTCTCACCGACAGTGCCAACGACGCCGACTATGCTTTTACCGTGACCGACATTGCGGAATATGACGCAGGACTGGCTGTGTTTATGGATATAGACAGCATGCGGGAGCTGTTCGGGCAGGATGAGGACTATTACAATGTCCTGCTGTCGGACGAGGAGCTTGACATTGAAGAGGGGCGTATCTACGCCGTTACCACAAAAGCGGACGCGGAAAAATCGGCGTCGCTGTTCGTGGATATGATGATGCCCATGGTGACCATGTTCATCACCGTTTCGTCGATAATCCTGTGCGTTGTCATTTTCCTGATGATGAACGTTATGATAGACAGGGCTTCTTTCGGCATTTCCCTTGTAAAGATATTCGGCTTCAACACAAAGGAAGTCCGTAAACTCTACCTTAACGGCAACACTGTAGTCATTGCTGTCTCGGCGGTGGTCTGCATACCCCTTGCAAAGGCTGCCATCGACGGGATATATCCTTATTTCGTTCAGAACGTTTCCGCGGGAATGAATCTGAAATTCCCCTGGTATATGTACGTAGGGCTGTTCTGCATTATCATGGCGTTTTACTTTATCGTTAATTCTCTGCTTGTAAACAAGCTCAGGAAAATATCTCCTGCGGAGGCTCTTAAAAACAGGGAATAATTTCCACAAATCTCCTGCTTTTCAACCGGGAAAAATTTGTTGAAAAATACCTTTGACAAATTCCGGAACAGGGCGTATAATAATTTTAAGATGTGTAGCTTACCTGCGTAAATCCGATCGGTAAGCTGCACATCTTTTTTATTTTATGTGCCGGCTTTAAGGTATTTCCCCGTCATCGGCGGGGGAAGTGCCGTCTGATACAAATCCCGCATTGAATTACGGGATCGGTATGAAATAAAGGCATATTTTTGCCGGGCACTTTTTTAACGGAGGTAAACTTATGGATATGAAAAACGAAAAAATGGCAAAGCTGCCCGTAAAAAAACTTATGCTTTCCATGGGAATACCCATGATAGCCTCAATGGTATTGCAGGCGGTCTACAACATTGTCGACAGCGCATTTGTGTCAAATATGGCGGATAACGGCGAGGCGGCCTTAAACGCACTGACCCTTGCCTTTCCCCTGCAGATACTTATGGTGGCGGCAGGAGTCGGCACGGGCGTGGGAGCCAACGTCATCATCGCCCAAAGTCTCGGAAAGGGCGATAACAAAGCGGCAGACAAGGCTGCGGGGAACGCCGTTTTTCTTGGTATAGTCATTTATGCGGTCTTTGCGCTCTTCGGCATAGCGGGGGCGGGGGCTTATATAAATTCCCAGACGGACAACGGCGTTATAGGGGGAATGGGAAAAGACTATCTTGGCATATGCTGTGTATTCTCCTTCGGAATGTCGCTGTTTGCGGTGTTTGAAAAAATACTCCAGGCGGCGGGGCATTCGGTCTGCTCCACAATTGCGCAGATAATGGGAGCGGTGACAAATATAATCCTTGACCCCATTCTTATCTACGGCTTGTGGGGTGCGCCTCAAATGGGGGTAAAGGGAGCGGCGTATGCCACGGTGATAGGGCAGACCGTTTCCTTTGCCGCCGCTCTTATCTTTCACCTGAAATTCAATAAACAGCTTAAAATATGCCTTTCGGACATAAAGCCCTCGGCGGCTGTGATAAAGAGCATATATTCAGTGGGGCTTCCCGCCGTTATCTCGCAGGCTCTTATCTCCGTTATGACCT
>JAMOZU010000332.1 GCA_023667745.1 Ruminococcus sp. | reverse complement strand
GGGGAGGAAGACAGTTAATAGTTAATAGTTAATAGTTAATAATTAATAGTTGGTTTTTTCGCCTGCGGTGCGGGAAAACCGCCCCGTATGGGCGTTTGCAAGGAGATGAGGTTATGATAACAAATAGAATACTGCCGTCGGCGGCAATTGCGGTAAATATTATCGGGGACGTGTTTCTTGTTTATTATGCCGCCGTTTACCTTATTCACGATACGGCGGTGCAGTCGCCCGATTCAATGCTCCCCATACAGAATTGGGACAGAGCAGGTCTTGCGCTTGCATTCGGCTTCCTGCCGCTGCTGGCTGTAAATTTTGCGGCATTCTTTTTTATAAAGGTCAAGCCGGAAAAAAGGTCACGCAGATTTTTATTCTTTATTCCAAGCGGACTGTGCCTTATTTTTACGATAAGCTATTTTATAACGTCCTTAAGGAATTACTGATTAAAACACCTTAGATCCGCATTTCTTTAACGATTTTTTGAAAGGAGATTTTTTTATGGATCATATGGATAACAACAACCTTTCCGCAAGCTCTTCCGCACCCTCTTACGCCGCCGGGGAATACCGCCCGCAGGTCATAAGGGAATACAGCCGCAGGGAAATTATATTTGCCTTTGCCGCTGCCTTGCTGGGGTTTATGTTCATAAAACTGCTGGCTGCACCTATGTTTTCGCGTTTTAATATATTCGGCATCGGAGCGGCGGTGACGCTGCTGACGGCAACGACTTACTGTACCCTGTTTTCAGCGCAGCGCAACAAAATCACCTTGGCAAAAGGCATAAGGATAGCTCTGTGCATTGCCTTTTCGGTGAACATCTTCATCACCGCCAATTGGCTGATACAGTTTCTTGACATAGTTTTCGTTATCCTGACCCTTGCTTACGACAAACTTGCCGACAGCGACAGCAAATATAACATCTCCCGCAAGCTGTTTCCTGCGGATATTTTCGCCGCCCTTTTCTCTCCCTTGACCGAATTGTCCGCAGAGGGGGCTGCTGTAAGGCAAGCCGCCGAAAAAGGCAAGAGCAAATGCGGGAAGACAGTGGGGAATATCCTTTTGGGGCTGCTTATAGCCATTCCCTCGACCTTGGTGGTGGGCAGTCTCCTTATGAACGCGGACGATGGTTTTGCGGACATTATGAAAAGCCTTTTCAGCGGATTTGGCGAGAACGTCTTTACCGTACTTTTTCAGGCGGCGGTAAGCCTCCCGGTGGGCTGCTATATTTTCGGCATGTGCATAAAGTCCCTTGAAAAGCCGAACGCCGACAGCGACGAAAACACCTTGCGGCGAGTAAGAGGCCTGCGGATAGTCCCCGCCTTTGCGGGGGCGGCGTCGGCGGCTCCGGTGTGCGTGCTGTACGTTATCTTCTTCTTTTCACAGGCAAGCTATTTCCTCTCCGCATTTGCCTCCCGTCTGCCCGGAGAAATAAGCTATTCCGAGTACGCCCGTCAGGGATTTTTCGAGCTTTGCGCAGTGTCCGTGATAAATCTTGTCATTATCGTGGGTATCAACCTTTTCTGCAAATACAGCGAGGACGGCAGCCGCCCGGCATGTATTAAAATAATAAGCTGTATCGTAAGCGTTTTTACCATCCTGCTTATTGCTACGGCGTTAAGCAAAATGGCTCTCTACATAAACGCTTACGGACTTACCCCCCTGCGGGTCTACACAACTTGGTTTATGTTTTTGCTGGCGGTTATCTTTCTTGGGATATTCCTGTCCCTGATAACGCCCAAAGTAAACCTGCCCAAACTTGCGATAACGGCTTTTGTGATAATGTTTGCGGCTTTGAGCTTTGTAAACGTGGAGGGAATGATCATAACCGTAAACGCTGACAGATACCTTAACGGCACGCTGGAGAATTTCGACACAAGCCTTATTTCGGAAATGTCCTCCTCCGCCGTCCCCGCCGCATGCAAACTTCGGGGGAAGCTGAAAGGTCAGGGAATGCTCGGCAGCGAACGGGAAAACGAAAAACTGGACGACGCCATCAAAGACAAGCTGATACAGGCTGACCTTGCCGACGGGCGAAATCTTACCCTTGCGGATATTCTTGCCCAAAAGGCTTGGGAAAACAGCGGCAAATAAAAAGTGTACGCAAAATCCCGGCAAGCTCTATTGATACTGATCCCATAATTCAATGAGGGATTTGTATGAGTCGGCTTGCCGGGATATTTTTACGGTCACAGCCCGTTTGCGGCGGGGGAACAACCGAATCATTACTGCCTTTTTCCCAAAAGATTCTTATACATTTTCAGCCTTACCGGGTCTCGGTGTTCGGGCTTTATGAGGTAGTAGACATAGCTTTCGAGAACGTCGGAGGGGTGGAGCATACGCCCCTCTATCTTGAAATTGGAAAAGCCCATGGGGACGTATTTTTCATATATCTGCTCCGGCGAGACGTGAGTGTCGTAGCCTATGGTTTCGTAAAAATCCATGCTCATGTTGGGGCAGGGAAATTCCCGTTCGGGAATGGGTTTCAGGGCTGTTTTCTCGCTGCCGAATACCTGTAGGTTATGCTCAAACTGCCGCTCTCCCAGAAATTCATAATGCTTCTTCCTGCGGCGGCAGTGGGGCGAACAGTAGGGATTGACGAGAATTTCCGCCTTGTCTTTGCGGGGTATCTTTTCAAGCTCGTCAAAGCGGTTGTTGAAGTTATAATCGAGGACTACCAGCTTATAATCCTTTTCTGTTTCCGCAGTCAGTTCCCCCAAGTCCTCTATCTGCTTTACGGTAGAGGAAATAAGGGGATATTTGGGATATTTTTCCCGGATATATTTTTCCAGCACGGGGACGTTTACGATTATCTCGTTAAGTCCGTTTTCGGCTATCCTTGTTATCATATTGCAGAAGGGGTCGCCCAAGTGTTTTTCGGTAACAAGGGGATTGGTGAAAGTGTAGCGGATGGGAATGCCCCGGCTGTTGTATTCTTTTATTATCATGTCGATAAACTCCCGCCGCACAGCCCCCGTTGCCGTCCTTCCGCCGTTCCATGCGGCAGGGGGAAAGCAGCCGTAAGAGGAGGCTATTTTCACACCGGGATAAAAATATTCCGGGCGGCTTTCGAGCAGGTCGGCAACAAACAGGTTCATTTTATAATTGCCGCAGAAATCGGGAAGATGAAAATTTACGGTCATAACAGGTGTACCTATCCTTGAATTTTTAAATTAATACTAATCCCCATTAGAATTATGGAGATGAAGCCGCCGCAAAAATTTGCATATATGGTTTTTGCGGCGGCTGAATCCCATAAT
>JAMOZU010000331.1 GCA_023667745.1 Ruminococcus sp. | reverse complement strand
CCCATAATTCAATGAGGGATTTGTATTATATCACCGCCGTTAATTTATTCGGTCTTCAACGCACCGGAGCTTGCCTTGCTGTCCGCCAGCTCTTCCCATTTTACCCCCACAGGGCAGTCGATAAGCATCGCAAAATTACCGCCGTCATTGTAAGGCTCAATATCGTAATTCACCGTAAAAGGCGTTACGCTGTCCTGCTTCCATACAGCGTCAAATCCGCTGGTGTTCTTGCCTATGGAAAGTACCACAGTGTCTCCGTGTGCGCTGTCATCATGCTTGAAAATAAGCACCTTTTCCGTTTCGTCAATGTCTCCCACGCCGCCTATAGTGGTAATTTCGTAACCGTCAACCTCCGAGAATTTCGCCGTGGGATATTGCTCGGAAATAGTCTTGCCGTTGGCGTTGAAAAGGGAAATTGCCACCGTGGCAGTCTCGTCCGTGATAACGTCTATCTTCATTTCCCCCAAGTCCGATTTGTCCGACAGCTTCTCCGTTTTCACCGAAAACTGATAGCCGTTTTTCAGATACCCTATCTGGTAATCCTCGTTGAGCCGCTCCGCTATGAATTTCACAAGAGCGTCCTTTTCCGCCGCCGTGATATTCTTAGGGTCTTTGGGCGCAGGAAACGTCTTTTCATCGTACACATCCGTGTAAAATCTCCCCGAACCGTAATAGGTCTTTTTTGTAACTGCCATAAAAATCATTCCTCCTAAAATAAATTAGTTTGACGGTTAAAATCCGAAATTACTCAATTTCCTCATCAATATCAAAATGATACTGCGTGTAAAACAGATTATTCTCGCTGTCATAGCCCATGTCGCAGGAAAATTCCCCGCAGTCAAGGACAGCGTTTTCAAATTTTTTCTCCCGCTCAAAATCTTCCGTCCGCTTGTTTTCCTTGTAAAAGAACACCACATCAAGAACATAATGAACGTAAAAAGCACGCAGGTCGGCTCCGTCAAATTTCTTCCCGGAAACATTGTACGTCCCGAAAACCCGCCTTGACGGAACCGCCCTGTAACTGTGCCATTGGAGCGGCTCGCCCAAAATATCTTCCGCCGCCTTTAAAATTTCCTCTTTGGTCATATGCCGTCCGCCTCCGTGTAAATTCTTTTAGCCCTGAATTTAATTACCTCATGCCGATAACAAACATCATCTCCGGGACTTGTCAGCTCGTACACAACGCCCCCGGAAACAGCCCTGTACATCATAGGCGTTACCCTCATAAGAGCAGGCTGCCAGCGGCACTCTATCGTTACCGCCAGACTTGCCATATCTCCCGCATTGACAACAAAAAATTCATTTCCCGAAACTCCGTTGATGTAACCGTGAACGGTCAAATAATCTTCCCATTCTTCCCCGCTTCCGGGGTTGTCGGTGTTCCTCTGAAAGGTTATCAGCGCACGGTATTTCCCCGCATCTAACATATGTAATTCACCGCCTGCATTGCCAGTATCTGCTTAACGCAGGGGTTTTCCTTGGCATTCCCCGCAACCTGCGCACTGCGGTTGTCGTACATATCCGAACAAAGGCAGTAAAAGGCGTGTATCATCTCCGGGTACTTGTCGATTTCCTCGCTCGTAAGCCCCGTGTAGCTTTTCATATAGCCCCTTGCCGCCGACATTATCGACAAAATAAGGTCATCATCGAAATCATAATCCACCCGCAGGACTTTCTTCACGCTTTCGAGAGTTGCCTCGCTTACCCTTGTTGCCGCTTCCATCGTCCTTCACCTCCGCCGTTTCGGGAACATCTTGCGGCTTCTCCGGCGCAGTCTCCGCCACATATCCGCACCGCAAAAGATCAAGAAGTGCCTCCCCCATAGGCAGCTCCCTGACCTCGCCTCTTTTCATATTTATAAACCTTCCCCCGAAGGTTTTCTTTGCTTTTACAAGCATATTTTTCATCACTCCTTATTCGGTAACCGTTTCGGTACTTTCTCCGCCTTCGTCCGCCGTTTTATCGGCGCACTTTACCGTTACATAAGCCTCTTCATTAACGGGTCTGCCGTCAAGCCACAGAATGGAGATTATCCCCTTCATGCCCTGCGCCGCATATGCCTCATTGAGTATCTGCATCGTCATTTCCGGATTGATGTTCACCTTGTAAGCACGTCCGAAATCGCCGAACAGAATAGGCTTTCCCCCCGCCTCTATTTCGTCCATAGCCTCCGAAACAAGCACCGGTTTACCGAGAATATATCCCGCATAACCTTCCGTTAAATTCTCGCTTTGGTGGAAAATATACCGCCCCGCTCCGTCCGTCAGCATGCGAACAGCGCACAAAGTTGCGTTCGACATAATCCACACAGCATTTTGCTGATAAGGACTTTTCAAGCTGTGGTATATCTGCACAATATCGTCCGCCGTAATGCTCACCTTGCTTGCAAGCTCGTAAGAAACACCGGAGCTTGTAAGCCCCACAGGCTTGTCCTTGCCGTCTCCCTTGATTATCGCCGTTTCCGCTTTAAGAGCAAAATCTTTCATCATCTGATTTTCGATTTCTCCGGCAATGTCAAAAGCATTCTGATTGATAAGCTCAAGGGAAATTTTCGCCAACGCCGCCAGCTTGTGGTGACCAATCTCAACGGTCTTGAACTTTGCCGTTGAAGATGTTATATCCTCGATTTCCCCCACCCAGCCTGCGCTTATTTTCTCTTCATTGTCGGCGATTATCTGCTTGTAAGTCCCCGTTGAATTTACCACCGAGACCCGCTGTAAAACTCCCGACAGCTCGGTTGTTTTCGAGATAATGTCTTCCGAAAAATCCGCCGGGATAACGCCGCCCGTTGATGTTGTGGTCATCTCTCCCGCCCGGAGTTCCGCCCCTCTTACAAAGTCCCCGATAATTTCCTTCCCCGCTCTTACCTCAACATCGCTTTCGGGAATATCCGGAGCTTCAAATTTCCTCATTTTATCCGCCCTCTTTTCCATATCGAGTATACGGTCAATTTCCTTGACTTTCTCCTCGATTTCATCGAACCTTGTCTTGCTCTCCTCGGACAACGCCCTTATCTCGCCTTCCGGGTCAATGGCTGTCATAAGCTCCGCAAGTTCGTTCATCAGCTTGCCTCTTTCCTCGGTCAGAGCCTTGATTTTTTTCTCGTTCATAGTAAAATTCCTCCTGTTTTGATTGGATTTTTATATAAAAAATCCGCCTTAAAACGCCCTTGAAAAACGCTTTAAAACGGATTTGTTATATTCTTTTTTATCGAACGGTTTAACGAATGATTGATGTATATAAATTTCGCTTGTCGC
>JAMOZU010000330.1 GCA_023667745.1 Ruminococcus sp. | reverse complement strand
GCCGCTGCCGCCCTGTTTTGCTCCCTCACTGCCTGCAAAATCGAGAGGGAGGACGAGGGCGACACTATAGAATCCGCTGTAAACGACAATTCAAATAAACAACAGAATGCAACTGTGCGTTTCCTGAATTTCAAGCCGGAGATCGCTCCCGTTTACGAGGAGATAGCCGCAAAATACGCCGAGGAAACGGGCAATACCCTTATTGTGGAAACTGCCGCCAACAACACCTACGAGCAAACTTTGAGCGCAAAGATGTCAACCTCGGAAGCGCCTGTTATCTTTCAGGTGAACGGTCAGAAAGGCTATGCCAACTGGCGGGACTACTGCCTTGACCTGACGGGTTCGGATATTTACAATCACCTTATCGACAAATCCTCGGCGGTGTCCGCCAACGGTATGCCTTACGGTATTCCCTATACCATTGAGGGGTACGGCATTATCTATAATGATGAGATAATGCAGAAATATTTTGCGTTGGAAGACAAGGCAACGGATTTTGTTTCCATGGAGGAGATAGATTCTTTTGAAGAGCTTAAAACTCTTGTTACGGATATGCAGGCGAACTCGGAGGCGTTGGGCATAAAGGGCGTATTCGCCGCAACCTCCCTAAAATCAGGGGACGACTGGCGATGGACCACCCATCTTGCAAATATCCCCATGTCCTATGAATTTACCGATAACAATATCGACCTTACCGGCGACGGCGTAAACGAGGTAAACTTCGATTATTCGGATAACTTCAAAGGAATATTCGACCTGTATCTTGACAATTCCACCATTGACAGAAAGCTGCTTGGGTCGAAAATAACCGATGAATCCATGGCTGAATTTGCTCTGGGCGAATGTGCCATGGTGCAGAACGGCAGCTGGGCATGGTCGCAGATAAGCGAGATACCCGGAAACACCGTAACGGCGGAAAACATCAAGATGATGCCCGTATATATGGGCATTGACGGCGAGGAAAGCCAAGGGCTTTGCATAGGCACGGAAAATTATCTGTGCATAAATTCCGCCGCTTCTCCCGAAGAGCAGCAGGCAGCAAAGGATTTCCTGTTCTGGCTCTTTTCCTCGGAAACGGGCAAGGATTTTGTAATAAACAAGCTGGGATTTATCGCCCCCTTTGACACCTTTACCGAAGACGAACGCCCTGCCGACCCTTTAAGCAGAGAAGTCCTGCGGTGGATGGATATGGATGGCAAGCAGAGCGTTCCCTGGAGCTTCACCGTATTCCCCAGTCAGACTTTCAAGGACGATTTCGGTGCGTCGCTTTTGCAGTATGCACAAGGATCGAAGGAATGGGAAGATGTAAAGAAAGATTTTGTTGACACCTGGAAAAATGAAGCGGCGATAATGTAAGCTGAAGTAAGGGAAATACCGATTTAAGGATTTTTAAGACTTTTCCCCGCCTGCGGGCGGGGAAAAACAGCGTAGAGGAGTTAAAATATATGAACAAAACCCTTTCAAAATATTTCCCACTGTTCGTCCTGCCTACTCTGGCGGCATTCACGGCGGCTTTTATAGTCCCTTTTGTCATGGGGATATACCTGTCCTTTTGCAGATTCACCACTGTGGAAAACGCTAAGTTCACGGGTTTTGACAATTATGCCCGCATATTTTCCGACAGCGGCTTCGGGAATGCTCTGTGGTTTACTGTAAAATTCACGGCGGTGTCGGTTATAACCGTAAACATATTCGCATTCTGCCTTGCCCTGCTGCTGACAAAGGGACTGAAAGGTACGAACGTTTTCAGAACGATTTTCTTTATGCCCAATCTTATCGGCGGCATAGTTTTGGGATATATATGGAATCTGATAATAAACGGCGTTCTCCAAAACTTCGGTGTTGATATTACCTATAAAGCCTCATACGGCTTCTGGGGGCTTGTCATTCTCACCAACTGGCAGATGATAGGCTATATGATGGTAATATACATCGCAGGACTTCAGAATATACCGGGAGAACTTAAGGAGGCGGCTTTCATTGACGGAGCGACAAAAAGGCAGGCTTTGTTTAAAATAACAATACCAATGGTAATGCCCTCGGTGACTATATGCACGTTTCTTACCCTTACAAACGCATTCAAGCTGTTTGACCAGAACCTTGCCCTTACAGCGGGTGCGCCTGCAAGGCAGACCTCCATGCTCGCCCTTGACATCTACAACACCTTTTACGGCAGAGTGGGACAGCAGGGAGCGGGACAGGCAAAGGCTGTTATATTTTTCCTGATAGTGGCGGCTATTGCCTTTATACAGCTGCGGCTGACGGGACAAAGAGAGGAGAAAGCGTAAAATGGATATTGCAATTACAGGCGGCAGAGTACCAAAAAACTCCGATAAAAAGCCTTCCCGCCGTTGGGGGAACGGCTGGGCTGTGCTGCTGCTGATAATACTGTCCGCTCTGTTCATCTTCCCTGTTCTGGTGGTGTTCCTTAATTCCTTCAAAACAAAGTTCAGCATTATGGGAAGTCCCTTTGAGCTGCCTACGGCGGAGACCTTTGCGGGGCTTGACAATTATATCACCGGGATAAAAACTGCAGGCATACCCGCCGCATTTACGAGGTCTGCGTTTATAACGGCGGGGAGCGTGGCTGTACTGACGCTGTTTTCGTCCATGACGGCATGGTACATTGTCCGCAGCGGCTCGGCGTTCTGCAAGGGGCTGTACAGCCTGTTTACGTTCTCCATGATAGTCCCCTTTCAGATGGTAATGTACACCATGACCTATGTGGTAACAAGGCTGCGGCTCAACAATCCTGTGGGGATAATTCTCGTTTACCTGGGGTTCGGAGCGGGATTGTCGGTGTTTATGCTGACGGGATTTGTAAAAAGCGTCCCATATGAGCTTGAAGAAGCGGCACAGATAGACGGCTGCAACCCGGTGCAGACTTTTTTCAGGATAGTAATGCCCATACTCCGCCCCACGGCGGTGACTGTAGCCATTCTCAACGCCATGTGGATATGGAACGACTACCTGCTCCCCTATCTCATTCTCGGCACGGGAAACAAGACACTGCCCGTTGCTATACAGATAGCCATGCAGGGAGCTTACGGCTCGGTGAACTGGGGCGGATTTATGGCAATGCTGGTTCTGGCGATTCTGCCCATAATCGTTTTTTACTTGATAGGGCAGAAGTATATTATCGAGGGGGTAATTGCGGGGGCGGTGAAGGGGTAAGAATGCGGTTAAGGTCTTTTTCCCGCCTTACGGCGGGAAAAAGACCTCGTTTTATTCGCCGGTACTGTTTTTTTCGTATTTCAAAATATC
>JAMOZU010000032.1 GCA_023667745.1 Ruminococcus sp. | reverse complement strand
CATACCGACTGCCCCGTGCCGTAGCGGTTGTCGAACAAATGCTTGCAGTCGGCGTTGTTTACCAGTACCATAGGGAACTTCAGCTCCCCTGCCCGATTCATGGCAATAAGCCGAATTATCCCCGTGGTGGTCTCCTCGCAGCCGCCGATAACATTGGGAATAAGCTCCGGGCGTTCCGTGTGGATAAGATGAACCAGATCGCCGCCGTCATCTATGATAATATTGGGCGCAGCCTCGATAACCCGGCTGATATGCCTGTGATACTCCTCGTCCGTGGCATTGTACCAGGCATACACATTCAGCCCCTCATGCACCAGAGCCGCCGCCACATCATCCTGTGTGGATAACGGATTCGACCCGGTAATATACATATCCGCTCCCCCCGCCGCCAGCACCTTGCAAAGATACGCCGTCTTCGCCTCCAAATGCACCGACAGAGCCACTTTCAGCCCCTCAAAAGGCTTGTCCCTTAAAAACTCCTCTTCCACGCTTCTTAACAAGGGCATATTCTGCTTTACCCACTGTATCTTTCTTGCGCCGCTTTCCCACAGCTGTTCATTTCTTATTTCCGACATTTTAACATCATTCCTTTCCTACTGGAGCAAAACATAGAATTGCTTTCACTGACTGCTTTTAAGAAGCAAGAGACAAGAGACAAGAAGCAAGAAACACAATTTTTGCCATTGGCGTTAATTTTATGTTTTGCTATAAAAGTAATGTCTTAAGGCTTTTCCCTCGCAGGCATTTCCTTATATATCCATTATACAATATTTTTTCTGCATTTGCAAGAGGAAAATGTAAAAATTCACGGAAATCAATTTTCCGATAAGGCTGTTGTCTTTCCCCGCCTACGGCGGGGAAAGACAACGAAAAAACATCTGATTTTTCGAGTACAGCTGCTCCAAAATCACCCGATAAAATAAACATTGATTTCCATGGTAAAAATTAGCTCCGGATAACTTAATACTTTTTTCGTTGAACTTCACAACATATCCACTGTTTCCAATTCTAAAATATACATCTTCACCAAACTTCAAAAACTTTCCCGAAACCTCTTGACATTTTACGGAAGCTGCTGTATAATAACAAGTGTTATATAACATACGTTATATAACCAATCAGAAGCTAGTTTCTAGAAAGCTAGAAGCAAGAAATCAGAAAACCGGAACATTACCACGTTGCAAAACGCCCACAATAAAAAGCCAACATTAAAGAACCAAACGCATGTTATTAACACATCTCATATGCGACAGCCTGGGGGTGGGAAAGGGGTCAAGGAAGGGGGGGCCAAGGGGGGAGAACCCTAGGGGGAGGGGCGGCTGTGCCCCCTATCACAAAGAGCAGCCCCCGCCTCTCCCACTGGGGTTTCCCCCCTTGCCATCACTTGCAGTTGCCAAAAGAGCAAAGCATTTTTGAAAAAATAAATTTGACAAGTCGCAAGAATCCAAAAATTAAAGCATTTTCAAAAAAAATCCCCCACACAATAAATCACAGTTGCAAAAAAGAAAAGCATTTGCCAAAAAGTCACAATTGCAAAAAGCCAACCGGCGTTTGAGTTTTCCCGAAAGGAGTCCACCCCCCATGCCCCCCAAACCCAAAATAACCCGTGAAATGATAATAGATGCAGGGCTTGAAACAGTCCGCAAAGAGGGCGGCGAAAGTCTTAATGTCCGCAGGATAGCCGCTTCTCTCGGATGCTCCACTCAGCCCGTGATGTACTCCTACAGCAGCATGGAAAAGCTGCGGGAGGATATTTTCAAAAAGGCGGGAGAATTTCATACAAATTACCTTATGGAGGATAGCCGGGAATCGGAAAACCCAATGCTTGGCATAGGACTTCGCTATATCCGCTTTGCAAAGGAGGAAAGAAACCTGTTCCGCTTCCTTTTCCGGTCGGGGAATTACAATAACGGCAGCTTTGAAAAAACCGTTTCCGAAAACGTCCCCCCGCCCGTCCTCGAATCGCTCCAAAAGCAGACCGGACTAACCGGAGAAGACTCAATGGAAGTCTTTACCGTCCTCTTCGTCAGCGTCCACGGCTTTGCAAGTTTTGCCGCCAACAACGCCTTTGACTACAGCGAGGAATACTGCGCCAAATTGCTGACCGAGCTTTTCATGGGCATAGTAGGCTATAAAAAATCCAAGCAAATATTGAATTAAGGTGTTTTCAAACACAGCCTGAAATAAAGGAGAATACGAAAATGACCGCAGTAATCCATGACCTTGACGATAATTTCCACAGCAAAATTTCCGAAAAATACGAAACCGTCATAAAAGCCGATGGAAAATACGCCCCCTGCCAAGGGTGTTTTGGCTGCTGGACAAAGCACCCCGCCCGCTGCTATATGAAGGACAGCCTTGCGGAAAGCTGCCGCACTGTGGGCAAAGCAGACCCCCTTATAATAATCACCCGCAATTGCTACGGCTCATACAGCCCCGCCGTAAAAAACATTCTCGACAGAAGTATCGGGCTTTCCACCCCCATGAGTACCTATCGGGGGAAACAAATGCACCATACCCTCCGCTACGGAAAAAGAAGTCTCCTTAAAGTCATATCCTACGGCGATATTACCGAAAAGGAGCTTGAAACATTCCGCAAACTTACCGAGCGCAACGGCATAAATTTCGGCTACACTTCCGTTGAATTTTTCCATACGGACAACATCGAAAGCATTTTATTACGGGAGGCGGCATTATGAAAACAGTACTTGTTACGGCAAGCCCCAAGAAAAAATTCAGCGTTTCTTCCTATTTCCTCTTCCTTTGCGGTATAGGCATAAAAGGCGAAAAGGTGCGGGAAAAAATACGCAGCAAAGGCGACTTTGCAAGAGTTCTCGAAACTTTCAAAGGAGCGGACAACATCATTTTTTCTATGCCCCTTTATGTGGACGGCATACCCTCTCATCTGCTTGCATTTATGGAGCAGGCGGAAAAATTTCTTATCGAGAATGACCTGCACCCCAATATCTATGTTATCTCCAACGGCGGATTTATCGAGGGAAACCAAAACCGCTGCCTTATGGAAATAACGGAAAATTTCTGCATTCGCTCCGGCTGCAAATTCCAAGGAGGAGTGGGCATAGGCGGCGGCGTAATGCTCAACGTTATGCGGATAGTCCTGATAGTTTACTTTTTCATATTTATCTTAAACGTCCTGCTGTCGGGCGTTCAAACGGGCAACTGGCTTCCGTCGGACGCTTTGAGAAACTTTGCCGAGCAAGCCCTTACCGTTCTCTTTTTCTGCATAGGACCTCTCTTTTACTTTGCCAAAATGGCAATAGCCGTAAACGGCGGCAAAACTCTTGGCTTAAAATTCACCCGTGCCACCCTCCCCTCATTCCTCTTCATCATAGCCGCGGACATTTTCTTTACCGTAATATCCGTATTCAAAGGCGGCGTGTTAAGGCGGTGGTTCGGAGAGGGGAAATAGTTGTTATCAAGCTGTATAAAAACCTCTTTTTTTACAAGCCAATCAAAATACTTTTCGGGACGGAAGCCGAACGCCGTCCCGTTTGTTTATTGATATGCCCTTTCGGAAAAAAATGTTTCCCCGCCCAAGCAATGACCCAAAAACTATTAACTATTAAGGCAATGCTGATCAAATAGGTTTAAATTATTTGTAAATTCCAAAAATATTTATGTTAGGCGGTTTTTCTCCCGCCTTCGGCGGGAGAAAAACCTTAAATCGGTAATTCCTTAACTGTCATTCCCCGCCGCATTTCTCAACGCCCTTACCTCTTCCGCAGTCAGCTCACGCCATGCGCCGGGTTTGAGCATACCCAACTTTACAGGGCCTACCGATGTCCGCCGCAGCCTCGCCACTTCCAGACCCACAGCCTCGCACATGCGGCGTATCTGCCTGTTCCGACCCTCTCTTATGGTTATCCGCAGAACGCTCCGCCCCGGCTCGTCCGCCTCCACCGAGACCGTCGCAGGCAGGGTCATCTTCCCGTCCAGCATAACCCCCTCCGTCAGCGTTACCACCTGATCGTCGCTGACCGCCGACCGCACCGTGACCCGATAAGTCTTGCTCACATGCCGGCTTGGGTGCATAATGTCATTGGCGAATTTCCCGTCATTGGTGAACAGCAGCAAACCCTCGGAATTTCTGTCAAGCCGCCCCACCGGATATACCCGCTCTTCCACTCCGTCAAGCAGCTCGGTAACGCACCGCCTGTCCAGCTCATCGGACATGGTGGTAACATACCCTCTGGGCTTGTTGAGCATGATATATACCTTTTTCCGCTTCTTGCTGTATTTGAGCCGTTCGCCGTTTACCATAATAACGTCCTTGTCATTCGCCTTGTCTCCCAGCCCCGCAACATGCCCGTTGACCCTTACAAGCCCCCGTGAAATAAGTTCCTCCGCTTTTCTCCGTGAACAATACCCGCTTTCGGATAAAATTTTCTGCAATCTGATTTTTTCCATAATTTTTCCACACACCTCGAAAATAGTTAAAGAAGTTCTGATCTAAGGTATTTTCCCCGCCGCAGGCGGGGAAAATACCGCCCGGCATAGGCACATGATACAAATCCCTCATTGAATTATGGGACTTAAGCCGCCGCAAAAAATCATAAATGCAAATTTTTTGCGGCGGCTTCATCTCCATAATTCTAACGGGGATTAGTATGAGTTATATTTTTTCTTTCCTCCGCATATACTAATCCAAACACCATCACGGAGGTAACGCCCTTGAAAAATCCCGCCGCAATTTTCCTTGCCATTGTCATCACAGTAACTTCATTTTCTCCCAACATATACGCCGAAGACAACATTCCCGATCCCGAACAAACCGTCCCCGCAGTCACATTGACCGCCCCCGCAAACATCTCCGCCCAAAGCTACGTCCTTATGGAAGCGGACAGCAGGCGGGTCATATTCGGCAAAAACGAAAACACCCGCCGCCCCATGGCAAGCACCACCAAAATAATGACAACTCTCCTGACCCTCGAAAGCGGCAACCTCGATACCGAGTTTACCGTTGACAGCACAGCCGTCCTTGCCGAAGGCTCATCTATGGGACTTCTCCCCGGTGACATCGTTACCAAGCGTGACCTCTGTATCGGTATGCTTCTGCCGTCGGGAAACGATGCCGCCAACTGCGCCGCCGTGAAAATATCCGGCAGCATGGAAAATTTCGCCGACCTTATGAACGCCAGAGCCGCCCGACTAAAGCTGACCAATACTCATTTTGTTACCCCCTCCGGACTTCACAGCCCCGACCATTACTCCACAGCTCTCGATATGGCTCGCCTTGCATCGGTGGCTCTCAAAAACCCCGACTTCGCCGCTATCTGCCGGGAAACGTCCATCACCCTCGACTACGGCAATCCTCCCTACCGCCGTACCCTTACCAACACCAACAAGCTGCTGAATATGTACCCGGGCTGTATCGGCGTAAAAACAGGCTTTACCGACGAAGCGGGAAGATGCCTTGTCTCCGCCGCCGAGCGTGACGGAGTGCGCCTTGTCTGCGTTACTCTCAATGCCCCCAACGATTGGAACGACCATACTGCCTTGCTTGACAGCGGCTTTTCCCTCGCCGAGCGGAAGCCCTTCACCAATAACGTCACCGTTACCGTAAACGTCGCAGGGGGGACATCCGATACCGTCACCCTCACTCCCGCCTATACCCCCGAATACACCGCCGTTACGGGGCAGACAACCAATATCACACGAAAAATATCCGTTCCCCCGCTCCTTTTCGCCCCCGTAAAATCGGGAGACCCCATAGGCACGCTCACCCTCTGGGACGGCGAAACTCCCATTTCCTCCGTCCCCATGACCGCCGCAGAGGATATTCCCCTTTCTCCCGCAAGTCCCCCGACCCCTAACTTCCTGCAAACGCTTGTAAAAGCCCTGAAGGAAAAATTGAAAGCCTTGTTTTTATAACGCTTCTAACCTCTTACCTCTAACCTCTCAAAGCCGGAATATGAACCCTATTTTTCATCTTCATCTATAAACATATCCGCCGGTATCTCAATATCGTCCGTGTCGCCGTTGGCATTTTCCTTTTCGTCCTTGTCCTTTTTCTTAAACAGCCCCGCCACCTTGTTGAACACCTCCGGCACCATATTAACAATAGCCGACGAAGCGGACACATCAAGATTAAGCTGCAAAAGCTGAACTTCCCCATTGGAAATTACCAGAAACCCCATAGGGGAAACGGTTATCCCCGCCCCGCTGCCTCCGCCGAAGCATTCCTTTTCCGTCTTGGTGGGCAAATCCGTGCCGCCTCCCGCAAACCCGTATGAAACCTTAGACACAGGGATCACCGTCACCCCGCCGTCCAGTTTAACAGGCTCTCCCAGTATCGCATTTGCGTCCGCCATCTCGTGAATTTTCCCCATAGCCGAGGTAATAAGCTCCTGAACCTTAGTGTTGTTCTTATCCATTGTAAATTTCTCCTATCATTTTATAATTTTAAGGAAACGCCGAATAAATCGGTTTCTTTAATTTGCATGTTTTGCAAGCCTTTGAGTCAGGCGATGTTTTCCCCGGGCATATATGCCCATTGCGGCAGTGGAAAACACCTTAAATCGGTCCCTTCCGTAATTTACCCGCCCTTGCCGGTAAATTCCCCCAAAGCCGCCTTGTATTTCTCTCTCCCCGCAAAGTATCCCACCAGCACCGCTGTCAGCGCATTTATTACGCTTGCAGGCCGCAGACGCACTTTCATCTCCCCGTCGTATCTGGCTTTCTCCGCAGGCGTGTTGTATAAGCACCCCACGCTCACCGATTTTATCTTTATCCTCGTCACCCCCATCATCACCCCCAGAAAATTGTAAAACGCCGCCGACAGCCGCCCGTATTTCACCGCCGCCTTTGCAGCGTCCTCGTCCGCAGCCGCAAAGTCAATGACCAAGCCGCTTACCGAGATTTTACCCAGCAGCTTTTTTATCGGCTTCCCGCAAAGCTCCCACAAAAGCAGAGCGGCGTTTTTCTTTCCCTCTATGCCGTCTATAGCCTCCGTAAGCCGTTCGTCAAGAGGCTTTTTCGGCTTTTCGGACTTCTCTTCACCGTCTTCACCCCCGCCCTTTTCATCTTCCCCTTTTCCCCTTGCGGTCTTTTTTCCGGATAGTTTTTTACGGGATTTTCTGTCAAAACCTTTCACGGATTTTTCGGTCGGATTTTCTTTGGAACTTTCCGGATTTTCCCCGGAATTTCCGGTTGAATTTCCCGTTAAATTCCTCCCGGATTTTTCCGAGCTTTCCGGACTTTCTCCGAGATTTTCCGTTGAATTTTCCCCCGAATTTTCCTTTGAAATTCCCGTTGAATTTTTCTCATTCTTTTCGTTTTTATCCATTGAAATTTCCGCCGGACTTTCCCCGAAATCTTCCCCATACTCCTCATCTTCTTCCGCCCCGCCGGAGTCAACGCCTATTTCCGCAATATCCTCGAAAATATCCTCATCATCCGCAGGTGCGGGGGGAGGGGGTATCCGCTTCCGCTTTTTCCGCCGCTTTTTCTTTCTCGGCAGAATGCCTATCCCCATATATTTAACGCCGACCTCAAGCCGTCCGCCGTAAAATTTTATATGCGCCGTCACAGGCAGATTTACCGCTAGCACCAATATCAGAATTATGACACCAATAACTATCAACGCCGTCATGAACTGTCACCCCCGCTGTCATCAATTTTCCCCTCATCATCTCCGCCATTTTCCACGGCACTCTCCGCACCGTCTCCCTCATCATTTTCACCTTTTTCCACAGAACTTTCCGCACTGTCCCCCTTATCATTTTCACCATTTTCCACGGCACTTCCCGTATCGTCCCCCTTATCATCTCCGACTGTCCTCTCTGACAACTCCTCGGACGCTTCCGAAACTTTCTCGGACACGTCCTCATCATTTTCCCCCTCTTCCTTTTCGATAAGCAGCTCATCGAAATTCTCCGGCACATGCCCCGGCAGCGGCGGCAGTTCCTCCAGCGACCCCAACCCGAAACACCGCAGGAAATTCGCCGTCGTCCTGTATGCTATCGGTCTTCCCGGCACGTCCAGCCGACCCGCCTCTTCCACTAGGTCACGCTCCGCCAGAGAGTTTACCACCCCCGAACTGTCCACCCCTCTTATATGTTCCACAAAACTTTTCGTAACCGGCTGATTGTATGCGATTATCGTCAGAGCCTCCATAGCCGCAGGGGACAGGGGAGTGTTCCGCCTTGTCTGCGCTGCCGCCCGTACATTCTCCGCATATTCCGCCCTTGCCGCCAGCTGATAGCAGCCCGACAGTTTCAGCACCGTCAGCCCGCTTCCCGTGGCAGTATAGAACTCTTCCAGCGAATCCGCCAGCTGCGCCAGCGCACCCTTTTCCACCCCCGCCGCCGCCGCCAGCCTTTCCGGCTCGGCAGGGTCTCCGCATGCAAAAAGCACAGCCTCCAACGCCGCCGCTTTTTCGGTCAATTTCTGTATCATAGCTTATAACTTCTTTTCCTTTATTTTAAACATTTTTCGGGAAACGCCCTTTGCCGGAACTCATAACCCCTTATTAAGCAAACTCCCTTTCCGTAACCTCCCTTAATATAATAATAACACATTTACCCCCGCTTGTCAATAGCTTAATGCAAATTTATCTCTGCGATTTGCAATTTCTCTGTATTTCACAAAAACCCGTCTTTCTGCTCCGGAAATTTATGCAAAATGCACTATGCAACAATCGCCTGCCGGTATACATTCCTGCTGTCGGGAGACGGACAGTGATTATGGTGAAATGCCTTACGTTATCGGCAATAGAGTACGTTCCCACGTTCTCCTCAACGTGCCGAACTCTTCCATTATTATGCCAGCTTCCCAACTCTGACCTCTACTTCAGCTCGGCTACCGTCACCCCGTCTTCTCCCTCGCCGAAAACTCCGCTGCGGTAGCTTTTCACCGACGGGTGACCCTTTAAATGAGCCTGTATGCCCTGCCGCAGAAGTCCCGTTCCCTTGCCGTGGATTATCGTCACAAAGTTTATCCCCGAAAGTACGGCGTTGTCGATGAACCTGTCCGTCTCGATTATCCCCTCGTCCACAGCGCAGCCCCTGATGTCCAGTTCAAGAGAACTTTTCCGTTCCGTTTTTCCCGCAACCTTTTTGGAAACACCCCCCTGTTTTCGGACGTTCTGCGGGGGCTTTTCTTCTTCAATAAGCCGCAGGCCGCTTTTTTTCACCCTCGTTTTCATAATGCCCACCTGCACAAACAGACTGTCGCCGCTGTCGGGCTTTCCCGCTATTATCCCCTTCTGATTGAGCGTGGTCACAAACACCCTGTCCCCCTGCTTATAGGGGCGGGGAGGCTTATACTCCTCTTCCTCCCGCCGCCGCACAGGGCTTGCCTCGTCGAACATTCTGTTAAGGGCATTCCTGCTTGCGGACTTTGCCGCCAGCGAACGCTGCTCGAATTTCTCCTTGTTGTTTTCCTTTCGTATGTCCGCCAGTTCGTCCAGCAGCTTTTCCGACTGCATTCGGCAGTTTTCCACTATCCGCAATGCTTCCGTTCTTGCCCGCTCAAATTCGGCGTCCTTTTTGTCCTCAAATTCCCGCCTTGCCTTTGCGTTCTCTTCCATAAGCTGCTGCTGCTCGGCTTTCAGTTCGCGCAGTTCGGCGGACTGTTTTTCTGTCTCCCGCCGTGCGTTCTCCAGCTGCTCCACAACCTCCTCGAAACGCCTGTTTTCGTCCGATACCATTGACCTTGCGTTATCAATAACGCTGTCGGGTATACCGAGACGAGAGGAGATATAAAATGCGTTGGACTTGCCGGGCGAGCCTATGATAAGCCTGTAAGTGGGCTGAAGAGTGTTTATGTCAAACTCGCATGAGGCGTTTTCCACGTTATCCTTTTCAATGGCGAACATTTTCAGCTCCTGATAATGGGTGGTAACAAGCAGCCTGCTGCCCTTTTGGAGCATATTTTCTATGAGAGCCACAGCCAGAGCCGCACCCTCTACCGGGTCTGTTCCCGAACCAAGCTCGTCTAACAATATAAGCGAACGCTCCCCGGCGGTTTTAAGTATCTCCGACACATTCCCCATATGAGAGGAGAATGTGGAAAGGCTTTGCTCGATACTCTGCATATCCCCTATGTCAACTAAGATACTGTCGAACACGGAAACTTTGCTGCCGTCTCCCGCAGGTATCATCATGCCGCACATTGCCATTGCCGAAAGCAGTCCCGCCGTTTTCAGCAGCACCGTCTTGCCCCCTGTGTTAGGACCTGTTACAATAAGGGCGTTGTAGCTTTTCCCCACCTCTATATCCACAGGCACGGCGGTTTTCGGGTCAAGAAGCGGGTGGCGGGCTTTTTTGAGTATCAGTTCCCCGTCCTCGGAAATTTGCGGGACAGTTCCTTTCATCTTAGCCCCTAAATTTGACTTTGCAAAATACAGCCCCAGCTCCGCCGACGTCTCGAAATCCCTTATCATAGCCTCACCGCAGGCGGCGCAGTCGGAGGAAAGCTCTGCTATTATCCTTTCGATCTCCTCCTGCTCCTGCCCCTGCAATACCCGTATGTCGTTATTTGCCTCCACTACCGCTTCCGGCTCGATAAACAGCGTAGACCCCGTAGCGGACGAGGCATGGACTATCCCCTTTACATTCCCCTTATGCTCCGCTTTTACGGGAAGCACATACCGCCCGTCACGGACTGTGACAATGCTTTCCATAAGGCTTTTCTGCACTTCCGCCGACCGTATCATCTTATCGAGGCTTTCTCTTATCCTTACTCCCGCCCTTGCTATTTTACGGCGGATATTCATAAGCTCCGTACTGGCGGTGTCCGCAATCTCCTCTTCCGACAAAATTGCATTCCTTATTTTATCCTCAAGCCATTTATTTGGGGACAGGCTGTCAAACAGATAGTCAAGAACGCACTCGGTATCTCCCCAGTCCTTTTTGTAGTCGGAAAGTCCCCTTATCTGCCGCAGCAACAGCTCTATGTCCAAGAGTTCCCGCAGGGTAAGGCTTGCTCCGGACATAGCCCTTTTGAGCGAATTTGTAACGTCCTTGAAATTGTAGAACGGCGGCGTGCCGTATTTTACCGAAAGCTCAAAGGCGCAGGATGTTTTTTCAAGCTCGTTTTGCACCTTGTCAATATGGGCAAGAGGAGACAGCTCTCCCGCCAGTTCTTTTGTCCGTTCGTTTGAAGCCTGTTCTTTGAGCATTTCAAGTATTTTATGTAATTCAAGCGTTTTGTAATATTTGTTCATAAATTTCCCTTATCCTTCGTTACCTATAAAAATCCTTATGTTATGCGGCTTTTCCTAAAGAAGGCCTTTGTAAAAATCCAAAGTTTTAAATCCCCGTCCCATCATATGCAGAAAATATCGCTCGCAGATGTTTCCAAGTTTGTCAAGCCCCTCTTGGGACATACCGAAATTAAATATCTTTTTCATATCCGACAGGCAGATAAACTGCATGGCGTCAAATACCCCGCGGCTTACGGGAATGCAGATATCCTCCGGGCGGCGGTTTTCGCTCAGATGTTCGGGACAAAGGAATATCCCCCTGTTCACAACGAACGTCAGCCGAACGTCCTCGAATTTATAGCACTCGGCGCACCCAAGAAGATTGGGAGTCATTCCCAGGAGAGAGGTCAGCCGCAGTTCAAAGACCGCCTTGACAAGGCTTTCTTTGCCCTTCCCTTCCGACAGCATATATAAGCTGTTCATAAACAAACGGTATGCGTCCCCGGCAGTCTGATTTTCCGTTACCGCAAAGCCCGCCGCCTGAGCCATGTAGGAGGCTAGGGCGACTTTTACAATATCCAGCCGCAGATCATAGAATATCCGTTTTACGGCGGAGCTGTTGAGGTAATACCGCCCCTTCCGCTCATTAAAGCAGAAATCGGCGCAGGCAAAAAGCTGTGTTGCCGCATTTGAAGAGGAGGTCTGTTTTTTCGCACCCTTGGCGGTTATCTCTATAACCCCCATTTCGGGGGACAGGACTTTTACCGTCCTGTCATTCTCCCCCCGATCTCTCACTCCTATCACCACACCGGTCGTTGTTCTCAGCAATTGCAGCCGCCTCCATCGGTTTGGAAATTTTTTTCACGCCGATACCCTTGTAATAAAGGTAATCGGACACTCTGCCGCTGTTTTCGAAAACGCTCCATCTATCCAAAGAAAATGTATCTGTCATAAAATGCCTCCGAGAGTCCGCCGCAGGGCTTTTGAACGCACAGCGGATAATTCAGGGAACGGCAATACCGTCCCTTAAAATTATTTCCCGGAAGCATTTTGATTATTATTGTTAAATTCAGGGAAACATTGTCGGAGCGTATCTTGAAAATCTGCGGGCAACGGTATTGCCGGCGGATATATCCGTTCGCTTTCCGATTTTGCCTCTGAGAGCTATCCTTTGACAGCTATGTTTACTATTCTCCCCTTAACATAAATTTCCTTTACCACCGTCTTCCCCTCCAGCAATGGAGCGATCTCTCCGCTTGCCTTGGCGGCGGCTATTGCCTCCTCCGCTTCGCAGTCTGCGGGGACGGTTATCCTCCCTCTTACCTTGCCGTTCACTTGCACCGCTATCTCAACCGTGCTGTCAACGCAAAGGCTTTCGTCATACTCCGCCCACTTCTGCTCACTTAATATTTTCCCCGTAAGGTTTTTGTAAATTTCCTCCGTCATATGGGGCGCAAAGGGGTTAAGGCAGATAAGCAGTGTTTCATACTCCGCTTTATTAACGCTCCCTTTATCGCTTAAAACGTTGATAAGGCTCATCATGGCGGCAATTGCCGTGTTGAACTTCATACGCTCTATATCTTCCGATACTTTCTTTACCGTCCTGTGCATTACCGAAACAAGTTCGGTGCGGTATTCGTCACCCTCGATAACTTTATCCTGTAATGCCCATACCCTGTCAAGGAAACGCTTACAGCCTTTAACGCTTTCCTCGCTCCAGGGAGCTGCCTGCTCATAGTCTCCCATGAACAGCACATACACTCTCAGCACGTCCGCTCCGTAAACGTCCACCACATCATTGGGGTCGATAACATTCCCCAGAGACTTGCTCATCTTCTTGCCGTCCGGACCTAAGATAAGCCCCTGCGCCGTTCTCTTGGCATACGGCTCGGACACGGGAACTTCCCCTATATCGTACAAAAACTTATGCCAGAACCTTGAATATATCATATGCCTTGTAACATGCTCCATGCCGCCGTTGTACCAGTCCACGGGCAGCCAGTATTTGAGAGCTTCCGGGGACGCAAGTGCATCACTGTTATTGGGATCGCAGTAACGCAGGAAATACCAGCTCGACCCGGCCCACTGGGGCATGGTATCCGTTTCCCGCCTTGCCGCCCCGCCGCATTTGGGGCAGGTGCAGTTTACAAAGCTGTCTATCTTGGCAAGGGGGCTTTCTCCGTCCGTTCCCGGCTCGAAGTTCTCCACAGGGGGCAGCTTTAAGGGAAGCTCCTCATATGGTACGGCAACCATGCCGCATGTGGGGCAGTGAACTATGGGGATAGGCTCGCCCCAGTATCTTTGCCTGTTAAAAGCCCAGTCCTTCATTTTGTACTGTATGCCTTTTTCCCCGCAGCCTTTGTTTACAATTATTTCAAGGGCTTTTTCAATGGCGGCTTTTTTATTGGAAATTCCGTTTAACTCCCCGGAATTTACAAGCTCGCCCTCGCCCGTGTACGCCTCTTTTTCGATGTCCCCGCCTTTTATTACTTCAATTATATCTATCCCGAACTTCTTTGCAAAATCATAGTCTCTCGTGTCATGGGCGGGGACAGCCATAATAGCTCCCGTGCCGTAGCCCATCATAACGTAATCGGAGATATAAATGGGAATTTCCTTTTCCGTCAGCGGGTTTACAGCCGTCAGCCCCTCTATCCTAACGCCCGTTTTGTCCTTTACCAGCTGTGTCCGCTCAAACTCGGTCTTCTTTGCGCACTCCGCCTTGTAGCCGTCAAGGGCTTCCATATTGGCTATCTTGTCCCTGTTTTCCTCGATTATGGGGTGTTCCGGAGCTATTACCATAAAGGTAACGCCAAAGATGGTGTCCGGGCGGGTGGTGTATATCCGTAA
>JAMOZU010000329.1 GCA_023667745.1 Ruminococcus sp. | reverse complement strand
AGCGTTCCGCTCAGATGCTTCTGTTCCCACTTTCTGAGAGGTCAAGGTTAAATTTGGGGAAAACTTAAATTTTTAAACATATTGACAAATCAAACAAAAGTGATATAATAAAAAAGGTGATGAAAATGTCAAAATATAAAATCAATGAAAAAGAAATGCAAGAAATAAAAGAAGCAAGAAAAACAACAACGGACAAAAAGACAGACAAAAGACTGCGTGCGGTACAGCTGCGCGGAGAAGGGCTGAGGGACAAGGAAATAGCCGAGATATTGGAAACAACATCAAATATGGTAAGCTATTGAGTCAGGCTGTATGTGAAAGAAGGATTAGTATGACATAGACCGCTAAACTAAACCCTCATAATCACATTGCCAATTAACCCTCAACACAAAAAAATTCCGGGAAACAAGCCTGCCCTGTTTCCCGGATTTTTAAACTTATAATTGCAAATGCCCGTCAGAACTGCAGCTCGTGATTCTTATACATTTCCGCAAGTCCCTGACTTACAGAGGTATAGCTGCTGTCTACCTGAATATTTCCGATAAACATCCCCGCAAAGAACCCGATGACAACGCAGGCGATTATTACCGCCAAGGGTATGTCCATAAAGGTAACAGCCTTGTCGCTGAAGGTGTTGTTTTTCAGGGAATTGTTCAGCAGCCTGCATATCAGCACCAGCACTACAGCCACCACAAACACTGCGCCTATCATTACAAAGTACAGCGTGTAGCTTACGGGATAGTATACCATAAGCGGATTATCCGGCTTGTAGTAGACCGACACCTTGTCGAACCTTTTTATATCGCCGTTCATGATGATACCGTTGCCGTAAACTTCCTTGCCGTAGGCGGTGTACTTGCCGTCCACCTTCACCTGCTGCCCTATGTAGCTCCACTCCGCACCCACAGCATTGGCATCGTCGCCGTTGGACGAATCCTGATCCTTTTCGTAGACATTGGTGATGAACAGGTCGGTGTTGAGCCCGTTCTCCGGGTCGTAGGAAGATGTCTGTATCCAGGTATTTCTTACAGCCTTGTTCAGCTTTGAGTATCTTGCAAGACCCATCTCAAAGAAGAACATGGATATGCCCAGCAACAGAGCCATAATGCACATAAACACGCAGGCAACATAATAACGCTTTTTTACTTTCATTCTATAGCTCCTCCTCTGTATATTTTTTTCCGTGAGGCAATTTTTCTCTGCCGTTCACGTTTACGGAAGTACCGATCCGGGGCTTTTCCCTGCCGACAGCGGGGAAAAGCCCGCCCGGCATAGAAATATGCAAAGTCCGTAAATTTAAAAAGCCGATTAAATCAGCAGTTCCTTATATTTACCTACAATATATTATACCACACATTTTCACTCCTGTCAAGAGGATTTTCCGAGACCGCCGCTGCATTGTTACAAATGAACAAATTATGAATGGAACTTTCGGTAAACTTTTGTTGAAAAATAATAAATCCGCCCCTTCGGGAAATGTACACTCTATTCCAACCGTGAATAATTTCAATAATTGTCCAAAAAATTTTGCAAAATATTCTTGCTTTTTTTTCGGGAATGATGTATAATAAAATTAGCTATTGAAATATGCCGGACTGCGGGAACAGAATTGCGTAACAGTTGTCCCGATTGCAGGCGGCATCGGAAAGGAATGGTTTCAGATGACAATGGAGTGGGGATACGTGGGCGCAGTGGTTATCTCCGGGCTGGTAATAGTTTTTGTTGCGCTGATACTGCTGATAATCATGGTGTGGCTCATGGGCAAAATCTTCGAGGCTGTAAAGAACGCAGGAGCGAGCGGGACTTCCGGGGAGACGGAAAAGACAGCTTTGCCGCAAAGTCCTCCGGCGGTCTCACCGGTTTCGCAGACTTCCGGCAGCGATGATGATGAGGTAATAGCGGTAATATCCGCCGCCGTGGCAATGATGGCATCGGAAAGCGGTACGGCTCTTAAAATAAAGAGTATCACCCCCCGCAAAAAGCCCGTCCGTAACGCATGGGCGGCGGCGGCGGCGGCAGAGTCCACACGTTCGTTCCGATAAGGGAGGTTTTAGCTATGCTTGAAATATTTGTTGATACCATAAAAGACCTAGCGGCTTCCTCCGGACTTGCGGGGCTGGGTTGGGAAAATATCGTTATGATACTTATCGCTTTTGTGTTTATGTACTTGGCTGTAAAACACAAATTTGAGCCGTTGCTGTTGCTGCCCATAGCTTTCGGCATGCTGCTGACCAACCTTCCCGGAACGGAAATGTATCACCCGGAACTGTGGAATATCGAGAACGGTCAGCATATCGACTACGGCAATGTCCTGCAGAACGGCGGGCTTCTGGATCTGCTGTATATCGGCGTAAAATTGCAGATATACCCCGCCCTGATATTTTTGGGGATAGGCTGTATGACCGACTTTGAACCGCTTATCGCCAATCCCAAGAGTTTCCTTCTGGGAGCGGCGGCGCAGGCGGGAATATTCCTTACCTTTATCGGAGCTGCCGCACTGGGCTTTAACGCCAACGAAGCGGGAGCTATCTCCATAATCGGCGGAGCGGACGGACCTACTGCAATATACGTTTCCAGCAAGCTCCTCGCCACAGGGGGATTCCAGGTGGAAGTGGGAACTATAGCCCTTGCGGCGTATACCTATATGGCGCTTGTGCCGCTGATACAGCCGCCCATAATGCGCCTGCTGACTACCGAAAAGGAGCGCAAGATACGCATGGAGCAGCTTCGCCCTGTGTCGAAAACGGAGAAGATAATCTTCCCCATAGCGGTGACTGTCATAATCTCCCTGCTTGTCCCCTCGGCAACGCCTTTGGTGGGAATGCTCATGCTGGGCAACCTCTTTAAGGAAAGCGGCGTTGTGGACCGCCTGTGCAAGACCGCCCAGAACGAGCTGATGAACATCATCACCATCTTCCTGGGAATCTCCGTGGGAGCTACAACGGTGGCTTCAAAGGTCATCACCGTGGCATTCCTTAAGGTAATACTCTTAGGCGTGGTGGCGTTCTCGGTGGGAACTGCAACAGGCGTGCTTTTCGGGAAACTTATGTGCGCCGTGACAAAGGGCAAAGTAAATCCCCTTATCGGCTCTGCGGGAGTGTCGGCAGTGCCTATGGCGGCAAGGCAGTCCCAGAAAGTGGGAGCGGAGGCAGACCCCACAAACTTCCTTCTTATGCACGCCATGGGACCCAACGTTGCGGGAGTTATCGGCTCTGCGGTAGCGGCGGGAGTGCTGCTCAGTATAATACCCTATTGATCGATATACG
>JAMOZU010000328.1 GCA_023667745.1 Ruminococcus sp. | reverse complement strand
AACAGGCTCTAAGGTCACGCTTTTGGGCAGTTGAAATTTTTGCGTTTCCCCGCCGTCCCCTTCTCCCTCCCCGCTCATCATAATCATAGCCGCTTCCGCAAAAGTCATAGCTCCCGCCTCCGAATATCAATTTATTTTGGTTATCTCCTGTTTGAAATTATGCCGCTCGTTCCCCTCGCCGTCGGCGGTTATGGTCTGAAGATAATTGCCGTAATAAGCTCGCACCCTGTTGGGTTCACGCTCTATCTTGTCGGGCTTCATAAGGAAAAAATCCGCCTCCCCGACCTCTATCAAAGCAAGTCCCTTTATGGGCTGACTTATGGGGAAATCCACTTTTTTGTATTTATCCGCCATTTTCTTCATCCTCCATTGAAAGGCAAAAGGACGTGTTTTCTTCCGACATCTTAACCACTCCGTAGGGACGGTTCGTATCGAGCTTCCTGTTAAGCCGCTTGTTTATTCCGTCGACCGTGCTGTACAAATGCTCGGTCATTGTTTCCGGAGACATTCTTTGAGGCTTACGGAAAGTGTAGCTTGAATTGTCGGGGTTTAAAATATCAATGTCGGTTTTGTAGCATACAAAATCCGTATCAATATTATGAGGTTTTGAAATTACCCGAATGCTCTGACCTACCGATATAGCCTCGGTATCGGCGTCAAGCAGATGCAGGTCAACGGCGTTTATCGTAAATTCCGACGAGGACATTCCACCGCCGGACATAAGCACGGTCTGAGCCGCCTCCCATAGGTCGGTGCGGTCGGTAATAGAGTCAAATTCTATCACCTTGTCTATCATTCCGTTAATGTCAGCGTCCAAGCCGCCGTGAACATAGTAAGCACGCTGTTCCAAAGGAAGCGGGCTGTACTCGTCCTCACCGTTGTCGCTGTAAACGGAAATATTTCCCGCCCCAACGGGGATAACAGTGTTGTACACTTCCGAAGCGTCTACATACTCTTCAAAATCTATAAGGTTTTTACCGAACTCCACAGTCTGGCTTCCTTTGCATAAAGGCATTCGGGTAAGGTTTACGTTAATCTTCGGAATGCCTCCGTCTTCCGAATAAAACTCCTGCATAAGCACATAGTCGTAATCCTCGATTATTTTATCCCGTATCTCTTTCATAACGGAAATATACGAGGTCGTACCGTTTATTTCGGGGTATGTGTGCAGATCGCCGAGAAGCGTAGTGGTAAAGGTGATTTTTCTGTCCGGGTGACACCGCAGATTGTAAATTCTAAGAATATACTCCAGATGTTCCCATTTGGTCTTGTTCACTATTACGTAACCGTTGTATGCCCCGCTTTCGGATGTTATGAGCTTTTGCTGACAGTAATGATAGGGCATAAGGCTTATGTCCTCCAGAAAAGCAAGCGCACCCTCACAGGTGACAGTCTTGTTCATAAAGAAGTCCCTGCGTATGCCGTAAACCCTGCCGAACCATATTATCCGTTTATCCTGCCGCACTTCAATAAGAGACGATATTTTTCTGAACTTATTATACAGCGGGTGGGCTTTGGCGACGGTAAAAGAGACCTCCCCCGCCTTGTCAGCCTCGTTTACCACGTTCGCCGCCGTTACGATACAGCCCTCGCTCGCCTTATCCGGAGAATGTACGGTATACCTCACACCCTCATTGTCATACATATATATGTAATACATTTTACAGGCTCTCCTCTCCGCTGCCGTCGGCGGCTTTTTTGTAAGGATAAAGCTCATACTCGACCGTTATCGTCGAATAGGGCTTTTCCGACCGCCATTCGGTTATGTAAAACGTTCCCTCGTAATACCAGCCGGGGTCGTCTTCAAGTATTGCCCGCATTTTCTTTCCGTGAAGATAGTTCATAAGCACGGAATATAGGTCTGCCCAAGGCATAAAATCATTTTCGGCTATAAACTCCAAGCTGCCTGTGCGGTTTTCATAAACCGGTTTCCCCGATACGACTTCCGACAGGTCGAGACTGCCGTTCATACCGGGAATATCCACCGATTTTTTCTTTTTCGGCGGCGGGTTGAACACCGGGCGGGACGAGGGTATCAGATGCCAGTCGTCCCAAGTGTTCTTATCGCCGAAGGTTATTGAATGATACATCATACACCTCTTTTCTTCATTGACGCTGTCGTACCGAGACTGCGGTCAAGCCCGCTCGATATCTGCCCTATGAGAGCACCGTTATCCATAACCATCTGCATATGAGAAAAGGTCTCCGTGAAATCGTCAAACCGCCCCAGCAGGCTCTCCATTTTTTCGGAAATGCTCTTGCCCGTACTTTCGATATTGCCGATGTCCGTACCGGTGACTGCACCGCCGTTCCTCCGCTCCGCCAACCTCCCCACAGCATAAGAAGTCTCCTGCGCCGCCGCATTTGCGTTTTTGGGGTCGATGGTCATATTGCCTTTGGCGTAGTACGAGCCGGAAAACAGCCCAGCCGTTTCCTTTGCGCTCTTTTCGATGTCGTCCATATCCACTACCGGACGTATGGTTGGGGAAAATTCCGTATCTTCCGAGAAAATATCCGAAATATCGCCCAACATCTCTTTTGCCGAGGAAAACACCGTGCCGTTAAGGTCTTCCATAGAATCCTCAACGTCCCCCGACCCCGAAAGGATACCGCTTGCAAAGCCTTCTGCGGTGTACCCGCCAAGCTCCGCCATTACCTTTGAGGGCGAATGAATGCCCAGCAGGTCTTTTATGCCGTCTATCGCCATACTGCCCACTTCTTTGAAAGCGTCCACCACCAGACCGGCAGCTCCGGTCACGCCTTTGATAAGCCCGTCAATAACAGCGTCCACAAGATGCTGTATGGCAGGCAAAAGGTCGTCACTGCATGCCTCTATGCCGTCCGCAACGCCGTCTATGAGCTTTACAACAAGGTTTATGACCGCAAGTATTATGTCGTCTATCTTGTCCGCAATGCCGTTTATAAGGTTCACCACAAGGTCTACAGCCGCCTTGACAACATCGTCAATATTGTCTGCAATGCCCTGTATCAAGCCTGTTACTATCCTCATGCCGCAGTCTATTATCAGGTACATATCGTCCGCTATCCTGTCAAGAATTTTCATGATTATGTTGGCAACGCAGTCAATAAGCAAAGGAGCGTCCTTGTCGATAAGCTCTATGAGCTTTACGATAATAATGTCAGCAGTATCAAGAAGCGAGACCGAAAGAGGACCCAACGCATAGATTATCTCCTCCAGTATCACTACCACTGCCCTTACTATCGCAGGCGCACTTGTCTCGATAATATCACACACCAAGCGGACAAGGTC
>JAMOZU010000327.1 GCA_023667745.1 Ruminococcus sp. | reverse complement strand
CTTTTTTTATTATATCACTTTTTGTTTGATTTGTCAATATGTTTAAAAAGGATTAATATAATGTCCGCTGATGTAAATTTCGTATGTATAGACAGATTTCCCCCCGCCGAGGGCGAGGGGAAAACCAATAAACTGGATGATTATTTATACGTTACGGAGTGCCTGTGATTATGCTGCCGCTGTCGTCGATGTATATCTTTACACGTGTTGTCTCGGTCTCGAATTTCATGGTCTCTGCGTCTATGGTGACCTTTGCGCCGGGATATGCTGTGCCTCGGCAGATGACCGACTTGTACTGCTTTAATTCAAGATGCTCGTTTATTTCGGCTATACGCTTTTTAAGCTTCTTTTTCTCCATCTGGCAGTTGAGTTTTGTTTTTACGGTAGTCCCCAGCAGCTCTTCCTTGTCCTCGGGGAGTCTCCCAAGCTGCTTGCGCTTCTCGTTAAGGAAGTCGACTATCTGGGTGCAACGGTCGATGGTGTTGTCAAGCTCGGGAATACGGTGGTTGATGTCCTCCAGCTCTTTTGTAAGCAGGGCGTTGTCCCCCGCTATTACCTCTGTGGGAGCGTATGTCTTAGTGCCGAGATACTTGGTCTCGGTATCGCCGAGAACACGGTAGATGCCGCCGCTCAAAGATTTTGCCGTAAGATTTCCTCCGCAGTGAACGTCGCAGACCACAAAATCGTTTACCTTAACGTCCCCGTCGGCATACAGGTTGGAATACTCCGCAAACTGACAGGTAATGCTGTCCCCTGCTGTAAGACCGGAGTTTATGGAGCCTTTCTTGATATTAATGCTGCCGCCTGCCTTAATGGTGGACTTGGAAACGTTCCCCGAAACGGTTACGTTTTTTGCGGAGACAATGGAGAATCCCTCCTGTACCTCTCCTTTTATTAAAACGTCCCCTTTAAAATCTATGTTGCCTATGGAAGCGTCCAGATCGCCGCTGACGGTAACGCAGTCGTCAACGCAGAACGCATTGCCGGAAAAGTAGATATGCCCGTCTGTGGCGGCTATAAGAGACAGACCGTCTTCCGTGACCGTCGTACCCTTGCCGATGTTATAATTGGCGGGCTTTCCGGGAACGGCTTTCATGGTGATCCCTCTGATGTCCGTCCCGTCTACGCCTTGGGTAGGCTCGGTTATGGCGGCTATTATCTCGCCTTTCCTGATATTGCGGATAAAGCCTAAGTCTTTGTAATCCACGAAGCCGTGTTCGTCCTCTTTGGGGGCAAGAGCGTTGTCTCTGGAAAAATAATAGGTGATAGAGCCGTCGACACCGTTTACGGGCATATCCGCCTGGGCTATCTTGAACTCTTGGTCGTATATTTTATTTTCGATTATCCGCCTTACGTCGTCCGCTTTTAAGTTATGCCTTATGGATTTTGCGGCTATTTCCGCCATTGCCTTTTCATATGTTATCTCTCTGCCGCCGTTCACAGCGGGGTAGAGGGTCAGAAAAGCTGCGGAATTGTTGGGGAGAATGGTAAGAATGACCTCGCCGTCCTTGGGATAGCCGTCCTGGTTCTTTGCCGAGCTGTTTATTTCAGCCATAATGAAGCCTCCTTTTAGAAGCAAGAGTCAGGCGGCAAGAAATATTGCCGCTGCCGTTACCCTTGCTGTCAGAATTTTATTAAATGCAAGAGGCAGGAAACGAAAAATTGCCGCTTTTGCCTTTGCCGTCAGTATTTAAAAAACAATCAGAGGGCAGCAATGCTGCCTCCGTAAAAATATCTTGCTGATATAATTATAACATATCCTATCGCATTTGGCAATAGGTAGGGAAAATTTAACATCTTGTTCATATTTAACGCTGCATAGACCGTCCGCAGCTTTCGGTATACGGCTGAAAACTGCGGACGTTATTTATAATATGCACTTTTATTTTTTTCGTGACAATTTACGGCTGAACATAGTTTTCGGGATTGATATACTTGCCCTCCTGCCTTATTTCAAAGTGCAGGTGATTTCCCGTGGAGTCGCCTGTGCTGCCAACATAGCCTATAAGCTGACCCGCTTCCACATACTGACCGTTCTCCGCTCCCAATTCCGACTGGTGAGCGTATACGGTAACGTTGCCGTCATCATTCTGTATCATGATGCAGTTGCCGTAGCCGCCGTTGTAACCCGTACCTGCGCTTATGACAGTACCCGAAGCTGCGGCGTAAATGGGCGTACCGAAAGGAGCCGCTATGTCAATGCCTTTGTGACCTCTGCCGTCACCTTGGTGCGAGGAGATATATCCCCCGTCCACAGGCCAGATATACTCTCCCTCAACGCCCTCGATAAATTCGGGGACATTGTAGTTTATCTGAGGCTGCATAGTACCCACACGAACTATTTTCGCCACAGGCTCTTTGTATGTGACCGTCTCCAGTGTTCTCTTGCGGACTGCAACGCCGTCCCGGTAGGTGACTATGGCTCTCGAACGGTTCTCGCCGTCCTCACCCTCGGAGTCCACAACGATCTGTCCCTGGGGAAGAGTGGAATCCTCTATGGTGATAGTCTCAAAGGGAACATAGCTGCGCAGAGTCTGTTCTTTTTTGCATTCCACTTCAAGGAACGGCTCTTCGGAATCTATCTTTATAAGAGTGCCTACCCTTAAAATTCCGCTGTCAAGGTTGTCTACCACCTGTCCGTTATAAGTGGCATATGCCTTGCTTAACTCCGAAAATTCAATGCCCTTGTTTTCGGCAATTTTCCACAGGTTGTCCCCCGGCTGTACCTCGTAATACTCCGGAGCGGACTCGTAACCGGTAAGCATACCGACAATCTTTTCGGGGGGAACAATATCGCCGGGTTCAACATACTCTTCCAGATCGTACTCTATATCCTTGTCAAAACCTATCTCTATATATTCTCCGTTGTCGTAAGGATCAATAAGACCTTGCAAAGCGGTGTCTATCTTGTCAAAATTCTCCACAGCACCCACAAACTCGCCGTCCACCCTTACGGCAAACGCCTTTACCTTATCGCCGTAAACGCTCGGGTCTTCTTCGGGGGGTGTTTCGGCAGGCTCTTCGGGAGCTTTTTCATCGTACTTTTGGGAAATGCGGTTCTCCATTTCCTTTGCAAGAGCTGCCTCATCTATAACGCTTTCCTCGGAAGTAAGGGGAGTTATCGCCAGAGCCGCCGTAACATAGCAGTCCCCGTGGGTATCGTAATAGCGGACACGGTCAGCCACAACAAGCTGCGCCTCTCCCAGCACGTCTTCGCCGCTTACAACGCCTATTTTCTCTCCATCGTATTCCACCTCAACGCCGTAATCGGTAGCCAGCGTGTT
>JAMOZU010000326.1 GCA_023667745.1 Ruminococcus sp. | reverse complement strand
AGGAATAAAGTTACTAAGTAGGTTTTTAAAAAATATGAAAAAAAATATTGTAATTGATTTTAAAGAGCTTGACGGCAAAGAAAAATTTTACGATCTTATCGTGAGTGAGTTGGGGCTGCCGGAATGGTTCGGGCGGAATGGGGACGCTTTGAATGATGTGTTGAGCGAATATGCCGAGGGGGAAATCGGATTTTCGGTGAAGAATGAGGAGTATGCGGGGGAATGGAGCCGTGGCGCAAGGCGGGTCTTGGAAAAATACAGGGTCAAGGAATGTGAACCGAAGGGGCTTGATTTGGGGAATATGATGAGGTCGGATTTTTACTATGACCTGCCCGAAGAGCTTATTGCCCAGACCCCCGTTGAGCCGAGAAACGCTTCACGTTTGCTGGTAATGGAGCGGGAAAGCGGGGAGATAATCCATGACAGGTTTTACAATTTGGGGCGGTATCTCAAAAAGGGCGATCTGCTGGTGATGAACGATTCGAGGGTACTTCCTGCAAGGCTGTACGGCGAAAAAATCGGCACGGGGGCGTTTATGGAGTTTCTGCTTCTGGAGCAGAAGGGGGACAAGGTGTGGGAGATACTGGTGCGGCCGGGGAAAAAGGCGAAGCCGGGGGCGGAGTTTTCCTTTGGGAACGGGCGGATAAGGGCTAAGATACTGGAGATAACCGAGGGGGGGAACAGGATAGCCGCTTTCGAGTGCGAGGGGAATTTTTTCACGGCGTTGGATGACGTAGGTCAAATGCCCCTGCCGCCTTACATCAAGGAAAAGCTGAAGGACAAGGAGCGGTATCAGACGGTATATTCGAGGGAGTTGGGGTCGGCGGCCGCTCCCACGGCGGGGCTGCATTTTACGGAGGAAATGCTGGGCGGACTGCGGGAAATGGGCGTGGGGACGGCGTTTGTAACGCTTCATGTAGGGTTGGGGACGTTCCGCCCGGTGAAAGAGGATAGGGTGCTTGACCACAAGATGCACTCGGAGCATTACATGCTGCCCGCCGAGACGGCGGAGGCGATAAACAGGACGAAGGCAAACGGCGGGCGGGTGATAGCTGTGGGGACGACCTCGTGCAGGACATTGGAGAGCGTGGGGGCGGTACAAAAAGGCGAACTTCACGAAGCGGAGGGGTACACGGATATTTTCCTTTATCCGGGGTGTAAATTTAATGTTATCGATGGGCTGATAACAAATTTTCATCTGCCCGAAAGCACGCTTATTATGCTGGTTTCCGCATTTGCGGGGTATGAGAATACCATGAATGCGTATAAAAAGGCGGTGGAGGAGAGGTACAGGTTTTTCAGTTTCGGGGATGCGATGCTTATTAGAGGTAAGAGGTAAGAGGTTAGAATTGGAAAGCGTGTATGACAATGAAAGCCTCACACGAGCAGTAACGCCTTTATCCAAATGGCAAAAGTATTGACAGTTTGAAAAAATAAACCGACAAAGGAGCTGACCGGGAGTGACCCAATTTGATATAGTTCACGAGGTTGTGGAATTGGTAAGGAAACGTCCGGGAATGTATTTCGGGAGTTGGTCGGTAAGGGCGTTCAAGGTGTTTCTTGACGGATATTTTACGGCGTTGGAAAAATACAGGCCGATAGAATTTGAAGAGGAAAAATTTGCGGAAGATACTCCCCTGCCCTTTTGGTATTTTCACGAGTTTGCGGTGAGGAAATTCGGTTACCGGGAAAGCACGGCGGGGTGGGCGAATATTATAGCGGACAGCGTTGGGGACGGCAGTGCCGAAAGCTGGGGAAAGTTTCTTGATGTTTACGACGAGTTCCGGGCAATGCGGATAGTGGGGTGCGAAAAAGCGGAGCTGACGGCGGAGAATATTTCCCATGGAGAAAATTTTCCCATGATCTTAATATCAAAAAGGGCTGACGGCAGTTTCGGCGAACAGCGGCTTTTTTATAGACCGACAACGGTTTATCTGCTGAAAATCACGGGAGGATATGAGCTGATACTATGCGAGTGCGATGAATACATACGGGAGATACGTGAACTTTTTGCGGAGGGCAAAGGGGCGGAGCGGATAAAGGAATATTTCGGGAATGTGGGAGAAATGAAAGAATGTTCGGCGGGGGATATTCCCCGTGAGAAAAAGATATTGTAAAAAGGAGCAAAGAGAGATGTTCAGACTTATTAAAACGGAAAACAATGCAAGGCGGGGAGAATTTGAGACCGTCCACGGGACGTTTCAGACACCCTGCTTTATGAACGTGGGGACGGCGGCGGCTATCAAAGGCGGGGTCTCGTCGATAGACCTTAAAACCGAGCTGAAATGTCAGGTGGAGCTGTGCAACACTTATCATCTGCATGTCCGTCCGGGGGATAAGGTCATTCGGGAAATGGGGGGGCTTCACAAATTCATGAACTGGGATAAGCCCATTCTCACCGACAGCGGCGGGTTTCAGGTGTTTTCCCTTGCAAAGCTGCGGAAGATAAAGGAGGAGGGGGTGTACTTCAATTCCCATGTGGACGGCAGGAAAATTTTCATGGGGCCGGAGGAAAGCATGCAGATACAGTCCAATCTGGGGTCGACCATTGCAATGGCGTTTGACGAGTGCGTGGAAAATCCCGCGGAGTATGAATACGCCAAAAAAAGCTGTGAACGAACTGTCCGCTGGCTGGAGCGGTGCAAGAGGGAAATGGAGCGGCTCAACAGCCTGCCCGACACCGTGAACAGGCATCAGCTGCTTTTCGGGATAAATCAAGGGAGTACTTATGAAGACCTGCGGGTTTGGCATATGAAAGAAATAGCCGCCCTTGACTGCGACGGCTATGCTGTGGGGGGCTTGGCTGTAGGCGAGCCGACGGAGGAGATGTACCGCATTTTGGATGCGGTAACGCCTGTTATGCCCGTGAATAAGATACGCTATCTTATGGGAGTGGGAACGCCCTCGAACATTATCGAGGGTGTGGCAAGGGGGATAGACCTGTTCGACTGCGTAATGCCAAGCAGGAACGCCCGCCACGCCACAATTTTCACATGGAGCGGCATAATGCACGTTACCAACAAATGCTACGAGACCGACCCATTGCCCCTTGATCCGCAGTGCGGCTGCCCCACATGCCGCAATTTTTCCCGTTCGTATATCCGTCACCTGTTCAAAGCGGACGAGCAGCTGGCGGGGCGGCTGGCGGTCATGCACAATCTGTATTTCTACAACACGCTGATGGAGAAGATTCGGGATGCACTTGACGAGGGGCGGTTCGGAGAGTTCAGGGAGAAATATTCGGGGAGACTGGCGGGGAAGGTCTGTTGAATGCCGAATTAATTTTCCCT
>JAMOZU010000325.1 GCA_023667745.1 Ruminococcus sp. | reverse complement strand
CGACTTCGATGAGGACGCTTGCCGCCTGTTCAGGGCAGTCAGCGAAAGGGCGGAAGAGCTGGACGGCGTTATCGCCCGCTACAGCGAGAAACGCAGTGTTGACAGGATATGCAAGGTAAGCGTGGCGGTATTGAGGATAGCCGTTTACGAGTGCCTTTACGAAGAGGATATCCCCGCAAATATAGCGGCAAGCGAGGCGGTGAAAATTTCTCAGAAATATTCCCCCGAAAACGATACAGCCTTTGTCAACGGCGTTCTTGGGAAATTCACCAGAAGCGGCGACCTGCCCGAGGCGAAACGCCCGGCGGTAACGGAGAAAAGCTGATGGGACTTTACTTAGGGCTTGACACCAGCAACTACACCACATCAGCCGCCCTTTTCGACAGCGAAAGCGGGCGTATGCTTTCCAAGACCCTTATGCTCCCGGTAAAGCCCGGCGAGCGGGGACTCCGCCAGAGCGACGCTGTTTTCCACCATACAAAGCAGCTGCCCCAAGCCGTGAAGAGCCTTTTTGAGGAAGCGAGGGAGGGCGGGGACATATCCGTTGACGCTGTTGCCGCAAGCGCACGTCCGAGAGATGCCGACGGCTCGTATATGCCCTGTTTCTTATGCGGCGAGGGCGTGGGCGAGTGTTTGGCGGCGGCGTTGGGAAAGCCGTTCTACAGCCTTTCTCATCAGGCGGGGCATATTCTGGCGGCGGTGTATTCGGCGGACAGGCTGTCAATGCTCGAAACCCCCTTTATCGCCTTTCACGTCAGCGGCGGAACTACCGACTGTCTGCGGTGTGTTCCCGACAGCGGCAAGATAGTTTCCGTCTGTGAAATATCCTCCTCCCTTGACCTGAAAGCTGGTCAGCTTATAGACAGGGCGGGAGTGCTTATGGGGCTTCCCTTCCCCTGCGGGCGGGAGCTTGAAAAGCTGTCGGACAGGTCGGACAAACGCTTTAAAATAAAGCCCGTCATAAAAAACGGCAGCTGCTGTCTGTCGGGTTATGAAAATGAAGTGAAACGGCTTATTGAAAAGGGCGAACCCCATGAAGACATCGCCCGCTTCGTACTGGAAGCTGTGGGGGAAAACATAGCCGCCATGGCTGAATACGCCCTTGAAAAGGAAAATCTCCCCATAATTTTTGCGGGCGGGGTAATGTCGGACAGATACATTGCGGACAAGCTGAAAACCCGCTTGGAGAAAAGGACGGCGGTTTACTTTGCCGCCCCGGAATATTCCAGGGACAACGCCTGCGGGGCGGCGGTGTTCGCATACTTAAAGGAGAAAAAAACATGAGCCAGATAATGACGGTATCCGCCCTTAACAGATATATGTCCTTTAAGGTAAAAGAGGACGAAAAACTGCGGAGGGTATTGGTAAGGGGGGAAATATCGGGATTTGTCAATCACCGGGCTTCCGGGCATTTCTACTTTTCCTTAAAAGACAAGGAGTGCGCCGTAAAATGCGTTATGTTCAGGTCGTTTGCTTCACGGCTGAAATTCCTGCCTGAAAACGGCATGAGCGTTATAATAATGGGGTCGGTGCAGGTTTTTGAAAGGGACGGGGTCTATCAGCTCTATGCCTCGGATATTCAGCCGGAGGGCTTGGGTGCGCTGTATCTGGCGGCGGAGCAGCTTAAAGAGCGGCTGTCAAAAGAGGGATTGTTTGACGAGAGCCGCAAAAAGCCCCTGCCTGCGTTCCCCAAAAAAATAGGCATAGTCACCGCCAAAGGGGGAGCGGCTTTGCAAGACGTGCTGAACATTTTGGGCAGGCGTTACCCGGTATGCGAGGCGGCGGTGTTCCCCTGCCTTGTTCAGGGGGAGTCTGCGCCTGCGTCCATATGCAAGGCTCTTGCGGCGGCGGACAAAAGCGGGGCAGACCTTATCATCTGCGGCAGGGGGGGCGGCTCTGCGGAAGATCTGTCCGCCTATAACAGCGAGGCTGTGGCAAGGGCGGTGTCTTCCCTTAACACACCTGTTATCTCCGCCGTTGGTCACGAAACGGACACTACCGTTATCGACCTTGTTTCCGACCTGCGTGCGCCCACGCCCTCTGCGGCGGCGGAACTGGCAGTGCCTGATATGTCCGCACTGGAAAACGCTTTGGAGCAGCGGGAGCGTGAACTTAAAAACGCCCTGTCAAAATATTTCGGGGAACGGGAAAACGAGCTTGCCGCCCGTGAAGCACGTTTGCGGGAAAACTATCCCGCCGCAAAAATAGCCGCCCTTTCCGAAAGAGCCGCAGCAACGGGAGAACGCCTGGATAACGCTTTAAAGGCGTATTTCGCTAAACTGCAAAACGCCCTTGACTCAAAAGGCAAACGCCTTGAAGACTTAAGTCCCCTGACGGTGATGTCAAGAGGATATGGGCTTATCTACAAAGGGGACAGGCTTGCGGTAAGCGCAAAGGAACTGAAAAAAGGGGACAGGCTTACGCTGGTTCTGGCGGACGGGGAAGTAAACGCCGTAGTCAGTTAAGGAAATGCCGCCCAACGGGAACGAAAGGTGAGGAAAAATATGAATTTTGAAAACACGTTAAAATCGGTGGACGAGATAATAGCAAAACTCTCCGAGGGAGATATACCCCTGGAAGAGGCTGTGGAGATATACAAAAAGGGAGCGGCGCAGATAGAGGAGTGCCGAAAGATGCTTGAAGAGGCAAAAGGACAGGCATTGAAGGTAACAGTGGGAGAGGGGACGGAGTAATGGAGATACTTGAAAAATATCCCCCGCTGACAGAAAAGCGGCTGGGTGAGCTTATGGAAGGGGTAAAAGCGGAGGGAGAGGAACGGCTGTGCAAAGAGGCTATGGCGTATTCTCTCGAAGCGGGAGGGAAACGGATAAGACCCGCCCTTGTGTGCGCCTTTGCCGAGATGTGCGGCGGAAATGAGGCTGTCAGGGCTGCCCTAGACCCTGCCTGCGCCCTTGAAATGATACACACCTTTTCCCTTATCCACGACGATCTCCCCTGTATGGACGACGACGACCTGCGGCGGGGTAAACCCTCCTGCCACAAGAGATACGGCGAGGCGGCGGCACTTTTGGCAGGGGACGGACTGGAATGCCTTGCCTTTGAGGTCATAGCAAATGCGGAGGGGCTGTCCTGTGAGAGCCGTGTTGAACTTGTAAAAGTCCTTTCAAAGGCGGTGGGAGTTTCGGGAATGATAGGCGGGCAGACTGTCGACATAGGCGGCAAGGACACTTTCGCCGAGGGAGAACTTCTGCGAATGTACTCCATGAAGACCTGCGCACTTATCAAAGCGGCTTGCGTTATGGGCTGTATCTGCGGAAGGCGGGAAGACCTTGCGCCTTTGGCGGAGGAATA
>JAMOZU010000324.1 GCA_023667745.1 Ruminococcus sp. | reverse complement strand
TATAATATTCTAAGGCTATTTCAGTCAACGGTGCAAATAGATTTTTAGCATTACATATGCGACAGCCCGGGGGTGGGGTTAGGGTGAAGGAAAAGGGGTTTCCCCCACACGCAACTTGCAGCTGCCAAAAAAAGAAAGCATTTACCATAATCAAGCCCTCCCGGCGATTGAGGACAACCCGGCCCCTTTCGGCAGCCGAGAAGCGTCCACATCTTGTCCACAAACTTTTAATAAAATATATACTCCCCGATACTTGACAATCCTGCCCGAAAGTGGTATAATTATTATAAAATTTTCTCGGAAAGAAAGGCGGTGACAGGTGTGCCGATACATATACAGTGCTGCGGGCTTTTTATAATGGCAGTGCTTTTGTATTTCTACAAAAGCCAGAAATCCATAAAGCTCAATACGGAAAAATCCTTTTGGAACGCCTTTTGTATGTCCATCGCCTGTCTCGTCCTCGATATAACCTCCTGCGCCATGATAAGCCGTATGGACTTTTTCCCCTTGCGGCTCAATGAGTTTGTGGCGAAAGCCTATGTGGTGTCGCTGGTGGGGGTGACATTCTTTGTGCTGCTGTATATCTGTACGGACATCTACACCGACAGGAACATCTACATAAAAAAGCTGCGAATGTTCCTTGCCTATGCCGTCACAGCCGCCGTCCTCATCTTTGCAGTCCCCATATATCTCTTTTACGACAGCGAGGAAAAACAGCTCTATTCCTACGGACCGGCAACGACCGTGGCATACGTGTTCGCCGCAACGACTATGGTAATGATTGCGATACTGCTTATACGCAAACGGAAAACCATTACCAAAAGCCGCGCAGAGGCGGTGACAATGCTGCTGTGTATATGGCTGGTTGCTGTCATCACCCAGTTTTTGTTCCCCAAAGTCCTCTTGGTGGGCTTTGCCACAGCGGCGGGCATGATGGTGCTTTACCTTAAAATGGAAAACCCCGGCTATAATATCGACAGGCAGACAGGGCTTTTCAACAACAGCGGATTTTTGCAGTATACAAAACAGCTTTACGATATGAACATTCCCTTTTCCCTCCTGGCGGTAATAGTGGAGCGTTCCTGCTTCCGCTCCATATCCAGCGAACTGGAAGAGGCGGTCATAGCAGAAGCGGTGCAGTACCTTTTAAGCGTTCCCGGGGCGAGAGTGTTCAGAATTTCAAGTACGGAGATAATGCTCATCTTCGGCGACAAACAAGCCGCAAGGGATAACGCCAAAGCCGTCCGCCGCCGATTCGGTCAGCCTTGGAGCAAAACAGGCGGAGTTATCGTTTCCCCTTTTTGGATATATATGGAGGACACATCTTTGGCGGACAACACCACCGATATGCTTTACCTTATCCGCTACGCAAGGCAGAACAGCAAGGAGCTTGCGGAAACGAAATATTTCGAGATAAAAGAGGAATATGTTTCCGTCAGGAAAGAGGAAAAGGCTGTCGAGGGACTTATTGCGGACGCTCTTAAATCCGATTGGGTGGAAGTTTGGTATCAGCCCATCTACTCCACCGAAGAGGGCAGATTTACCTCTGCGGAAGCCCTTATAAGGATACGTTCGGGAGAGGGCAGGCTCTATCAGCCTGGGAACTTCATCGATATTGCCGAGCGCAACGGCACAATTATGCAGCTGGGGGAAAATGTGTTTGAAAAGGTCTGCCGTTTTCTCAATGAGCATGACATACGAGCCATGGGGCTGGATTATATCGAGGTGAACCTGTCTGTTATCCAGTGCGCCTACAGTCAGCTGGCGGAGGATTATATCCGCATAATGGAGAAGTACGGTATACAGCCGGATCTCATCAACCTTGAAATAACCGAGTCCGCCTCTATCAACGCCCGCAAAACGCTGCTGAAAAATATGGAGAGCCTGCGCAGATACGGCGTCAGCTTTTCTTTGGACGACTTCGGCACGGGTCAGTCCAACCTTGATTATATTGTGGACATGCCCGTGGATATAGTGAAGTTCGACAAGGGCATGACAGGAGCGTATTTCGAGAACGGCAAGGCAAAATACATAATGGACGCCGCCATGGGCATGATACAGGGCATGAACCTGAAAATAGTGTCCGAGGGTATCGAGAGCGAGAACCAGTTCAACGTAATGCGGGAGCTGGGGATAAACTACATTCAGGGCTATTATTTTTCCAAGCCGCTGCCGGCGGATGAGTTCGTGAAATTCATTGCGGAGAATCAGAATATGAGCCGTGACAAAGAGGCGAAAAGGGCTTGACAATTCCCCGCAAAAATTTTCAAAAATTTCACAAATCCCCTTGCATTTTGAAAAAGGATATGTTATAATAATTATAATGATACAAAAAAACGCCCTCATTTTCACATCTTGCCTCTTGCGTCCTGCCTCTTAAAGTGAACAATGAGAGCAAATCCATTATCTTACTCTAATAAGGAGCGCGAATGTACTATGTCGTTACAGCGGTATAGGATAATTTATCCGGACTGCCTGTTCAGAGCATTGAAGACCTGCAAGAATGTGGAACCCCCGGAGGATATGTGGGCGGAGGGGGCTGTGTGTATTACCGAGCAGGGGGTAAAGTATATCATCAACCGCCGTGAGGGAGATGGGAAATACGGATTTTCCGAATTTCAGCCGGACACACTGGGAATGTGGTCGGGCTTTTCCGACGGCAATAAGACCGATATTTTCGAGGGGGACATTCTGAAGATAACCTGTTTTGTCCCCGCCGCTTCCGAGGAAGAGGAAGAGGACGATGCAAAAGAGAGCGGCGATCCCTTTTCCTATTTCATTCCCGATACGTTCAACCCTGCCTTTCCCGATGAAGACAGCGAGGAAGAACCGGAGGAGCGGGAGGTCTTTGCCGAGCCGCCGGAGGACGCCGAGGAGACAGGGACTGTCGAGGGCGTTGTCTACATGAGCGAGGGCGTGTTCTATCTCCAGTATTTCGATGAAAACAGCGGGTGTCTTAGCGCACTGCCGCTGTCCGGGTATTTCTTTTACGACGGACTGCCCGCTCCCGGTGTGGCTGCAAATGTCGAGGGCAACCTCTATGACAATGAGGACTTGTATAAGCAGGTACTGCACTTGGATATGTTGATGCAGATAGGGGCATAGCGGCATAGTGCAGATTTAAATTACACTTGCACAAACATACAATCAAAGGACTTCGGCAGGAATGCGGAAGTCCTTTTTCGCCGCCTTGAAAGCGGTTGGGCTGCGGTAACTGCGTTATATTATACTAATCCCCATTAGAATTATGGAGAAGAAGCCGCCGAAAAAACTTTCGTATATGGTTTTTGCGGCGGCTTAAGTCCCATAATTCAATGAGGGATTTGTATTAT
>JAMOZU010000323.1 GCA_023667745.1 Ruminococcus sp. | reverse complement strand
TCCTTACAAATGTCATGTACAAGCCCTGCAATATAGGCTTTTTCCGTGTCCCCGCCGTGCTTTTTGCTTAGCTTTACCGCCATATCCGCCACATTGAGGCTGTGAGCGTAGCGTTTTTTTGAAAGCCTTATTTTAAGTATCGCCTTTATTTCCTCCCGGTCATACTCGCAGTATCTCCCCGGCATTTGCATTCACTCCTTATTTTTAAACAGTCTTAGCCAAACGCTGTTTATTATCCGTAAGCTTCACAAGTCCCTATGTTGGGCGGTATTTTCCCCGCCGCAGGCAGGGAAAATACCTTAAATCAGCACTTTCTTAACTCATCATTCCACCGCCTGCGGACTATGGGAACTTTGTGAACCGTAAATATTATTCTCCCTAATATATTTTACTACATTTTCATCCATATAGCAAGACAAATTTTCATTATTAAGAATTTTTTTACGAATTTCGGTTGACGAAATTTCAAAAGGAACTGTGGGGACTATCCTTACATCTCCCCCAAGCCGCCTTATTTTTTCGGCATACAGGGAAATTTTCCCCTCGTCCTCCTTTGACCTTGCCGCCGCCGCAATAATCGCACTGTGAAATATTTCCTCCGCATTTTTCCACCCCGGCAGACTTTTCAGCGAATCGCTCCCCAACGCCAGTATCATCTTTTCATCGGGGAACTCTTTTTTAAGCTCCCTTAACGTAACATACGTGTAACTGGGGCATTCTCTCTTTGCTTCAAAATCCCTTACCTCGCATTTGGGGATATTCCCGAAAGCTATCCCGCACATCTCCACCCTCTGCTCCGCAGTCGCAGACCCGGCAGACATGCCCTCGGACTTGAACGGATTTACATACGCCGGCATTATTATCACCCGCTCTATTTCGTCAAACGCCCTTATCAGCGACTTCACCGCATTTACATGCCCCAGATGGGGCGGGTCGAAACTCCCCCCGAAAAGAGCCGCAGCCCCCATTACCCTTTTTTCCTTTCCGCCTTCGGCAGCTCGATCTTCGGCTCTTGGGGATTTCTTTTGAACAATACCAGCTTGCTCCCTATGGTCTGCACTATCTCCGACTTTGTCCCCTCCGCCAGCCTTTGCGCCGCCTCTTCGGCAGTCAGCAGTGCGCTTTCAAGCACCTTTATTTTTACTATCTCCCTCGCCTTCAAAGCGTCGTTCACCTGCACCATATGATTGTCGGTTATCCCGCCTTTGCCTATCTGAAAAATAGTATCTTCCTTTGCGGCAATGCCTCTTAAATAAGCTCTCTGTTTGCTTGTCAGCATAAAATTTTCTCCTTAAATTTTATATTTAACGGCTTTGTTTTTACCGTAATTTCCTCGGTCGATATTTCCCGCGCCGCAGGCGGGGAAAATATTTTAAACCGATCCTTCCCTAATGCCCTGTTATTTGCCACTCCGGGTCTGTCTCCTTGCGGCGGTTGAAACTCTCCGCAAACTCCCTTACCTCTTTTTCGTCCTCGTCCGAATTGCCCCACCAACGGCAGTAACCGGAATTTGCCATTCTTTTGAGCACCGACGGCTTGTAACACTTCCGGCAGCGGAAATTCTCCGCATATTTCGTCCTTATGACAACCTCGATAATTTTCCGCCACTGCTTTCCAATGCCCACAGCCACAATGTTTTCATGCGCCATGCCCCCGTACGGGGGATAGAGATACACCTTTGTACCGGGGGAAAAATGCTTCGTCCCCCGCCTTATCTCATGTTCCTCCCCAAACTCATGCTCCCCGCAGATATTCCCCACCAAGCACCACCGCCATTCCGGCTCGCTTGCATTGCCCCCATTATTGTCCCCAACCTTCTCCCCGGCAGTCTCATTCAAAATTTCCTCATTCATAATCTCACCGCCGAAATATCAAGTCAATATGTCCTTGAACATTTCCAACGCCCTCGCCCTGTGGCTTATCCTGTTTTTCTCTTCGGCGGAAAGCTCCGCAAAGGATTTTCCATTGTACATAAATATGGGATCGTACCCGAAACCGTTTTCCCCCCGGTTTTCATATCCTATCTTCCCCTCGCATTCCCCCCGGGCAAAATGCTCATTCCCTTCTTCGTCAATGTAACAGATAACGCAGACAAACCTTGCCGTCCGTTTATCCCAGGGAACGCCTTCCAGCTCCCGCAGCACCCTCTCCCGCCTGTGACCCACCTCTGCATACCTTGCCGAACGCACACCCGGCTCACCCCCCAGCATATCCACCTCTAAGCCGCTGTCATCGGCTATCACGGGCATTTTCAGCCTGTCGTAAACAGCCCTTGCCTTTATCCTTGCATTCTCCTCAAAGGTCTCACCGTTCTCCTCCGCTTCAATATCCACCCCCGCCTCCGACTGGCTTATCACCTCAAACCCCGCAGGCTCCAGAATCTCCCGAAACTCCCTTAACTTGTTCTTGTTGTTGGACGTTAAAATTATTTTCATAAACTTTCCTCCGCTTGGTTTTTACGGACTCCGGGCAGCCCTTGCCGCAAACCCGAATACTTCTCCGCCGAAGCCCATCAGCAGACTTCCCATTACCCCCTTTTTGAAATGATCGGGGATATTTTCCGGGAAACCCTCATCGTGCTTTATTATCTTCCACTCGGTTTTTTTGAGAAAAATCCCATGTCTCTCAAAAAACACCTCCGCCGCCGCGGTTATCGTCCCGAACGGACCGGGACATTTTGCAAAAGGCGTTTTTTCTGTTTCCTCTTTAGTCGGTTCGCTTTCCCCGTAAAATCGGTAAAACCCCATGATAACGCTTTCCCTTGCCGCCGTCTCTATGGGGACAAGCTCGCTTATTTTCTCTTTTTTCACTTTCAGTATTATTACCGCTGTCCACCTGCCGTCCTCATACCTGCCGTTTTCCTTTGCCCCATGGGTCTTTATCGCCACCGTGTCTACCGCTTCCCAAGGACAGCGGACAGCGGAAATTTTTTGGGTCTGCTGTTTTGACCCTCTCCCGCAAGATACTCCCTTGTCTTTTCAAGTACCTTTTTTCTTGCCTCAAGTTTTTTCTTACAGCTTCCCCCTACAGCGGAGATCGATCTGTAAAAAGCGTCCGGCTTTATTTCGGGATCTGCCTTTGTATCTCCCGCAGACTTTTTTCCGGCCGTCGTTTTTTTCGGCAGCAGCTTTTTATATTTCGGGAACTCCGCAATAAGCCTGTTTATCGTCTCCGATTGGAACTTGTAAAATCCCTCCTCCGTGCAGTCGGCAGGCTCTTCGCCGTATTTCTTTGCGGCAATTCCCCACAGCAGCATTAACATTCGCTCGTCATCGTCATCTTCACTGTCATGCGGCTCATACGCCGCAGCGTTCTCCCATTTCTTTATATCTTCCCCGCTGTC
>JAMOZU010000322.1 GCA_023667745.1 Ruminococcus sp. | reverse complement strand
GGTCTGGGGCGGAGCTCCAGCGGGGTTTGGGGCAGAGCCCCAACGGCGTGAGCCGCTGTCACTGACATAGTGTTGTAAACAAAAGCATTTTAAGAGCAAGTAACCTCAACCGCCGCCCGACCGCCGAAAAAGCGTTTTGAAAGATGAGAATTTCACAGAACGATTAATCGTTACCGAGCAAGTAACGGTCGGGCGTCGGTGCGGCATAGTCGCACACGGCGTATGCCGTGTGCAGTATGCCGCCGCCCTTCAGGGCGCAGTCAGTCACAACCGCCCACAAACCAACGCACCCGCCTAAAAGGAGGTTCACACAAAAATGACAAAAAAGCTCTCCCGCTCATATCTCGAAAAAATGCTTACCGTCTTCCTCTTTCTCCTTATCCCCACAGTTTTGCTGGTCATATTCACCTATATCCCGGCGGCGGAGATGATACGTTTTTCCTTTGAGGAAAGGGATCAGTTCGGGGCGGACGTTAAGTTTATAGGTCTGCAAAATTACAAGACCGTCTTCACCACTCCCGAATATTTCGCCGCTTTCAAAAACAGTCTCTACTATCTGGCGGGGTCGTTTCTTCAGCTGGGACTGGCTCTCTTGCTGGCAACAATACTCTGCTCGAAAATACGTTTTGCAAACTTTTTCAAAGGCGTTCTCTTTTTCCCCTATATGATAAACACAGTGGCTGTAGCCCTTATCTTCCGCAGGTTTTTCCAAAGGGGAGACGGCGTTACCAATACGGACGGAGTTCTCAACTCCATTATCACCCTCTTCGGGGGCGAACCGGTGAAATTCCTGTCAACGGCGGGACTGGTGAATGTCTGCCTTGTGTTCGTTTCCATATGGAGATATATCGGATTCGATCTGGTGATGTTCATAGGAGCTATACAGTCGGTGTCCCCGGATATCTACGAAGCCGCCGACCTTGACGGGGCAAACAGGTTTCAGGTTTTCCGCTACATCATAGCCCCCTGCATACGCCCCATTATCCTGCTGCAAATGATACTGGCGGTAAAGGGCGCAATAAGCGTTTACGAAATTCCATATATCGTCACCGCAGGGCGGTTCGGTTCGTCCACTTTCGTTATACAGACCACCGAAACTGCCTTCAAATTCCAGAAAGTGGGGCTTGCCTCGGCAATGGCAGTGGTGCTTTTCCTGATAATAGTTATTGTTACGATAGTTCAGAAACTGGTGTTCAAGGAGGAAAGATAAATGGATAACACTGCCAAGATCTCCGACTTCAATAATGCCGGCAACGCCGATACCGGCGGCAAATTCCTTTCGGGGCTGATGACCTTCCTGAAATACGCCGTCCTCACAATAGCCTGCCTTGTGGTGATAATACCGCTGATGGTGGTGTTTCTGGGGTCGTTAAAAAACAACAGGGAATTTTTATCCTCCAACGTCTTCGCCCTGCCCTCCTCCTTTGAATGGAGCAACTATAAGACCGCCTTTATTGACGGCAAGGTACTTCTTGGGCTGCGGAACACCGCCGTTATTATCCTTATCTCCTGCACGGGGACTGTTATCACGGGAACTATGACGGCATACGTATTGCAGCGGTTCAACACGCTCTTCGGAAGAGTGCTCAAAGCGGCGTTCCTGCTGGCAACCCTTTTCCCTTCTATCTCCATGCAGGTGACGGTCTACCGCATAATGAACGGCTTCGGACTGGTGGGGACAATGGCAGCTCCCATTATCCTCTATATCGGCACTGACATTATCTCCATCTATATCTTCATGCAGTTTCTCGACAACATATCCTATTCCCTTGACGAAAGCGCAATAATAGACGGAGCAAATTATTTCACGGTATTTTTCCGCATAATCCTTCCGCTGTTAAAGCCCGCCATAGCAACGGTGCTGATAATAAAAGTAATTTCCGTTTACAACGATTTCTATACGCCGCAGCTGTATATGCCCCAGGAGGAGCTTTCGGTGGTCTCCACATCGCTGTACAGATTCATGGGTCCCTACGGGGCGAAATGGGAGATAATATTTGCGGGAATAGTAATAATCATAATCCCCACGCTGATAATCTTCCTTGCATTGCAAAAGCAGATATATGCGGGACTGGTGAACGGAGCGGTGAAAGAATAACTGCATATAATACAAATCCCTCATATTGGTATGATATAAGCTATCCCCTTTCCGCATTACGGAAAGGGGATAATTTTATTTATACGCATTATGCACGCTTATTCTGTTAAGGGCGCGCTTGAGTTTCAGTTCGGCAAGGTCGAAGTCCCGCTCGCTTTGCTTTGCCGCAATGCGCTGCTCGGCGTCCTCTTTGGAACGCTGCGCCCAGTCGATGTCTATCTCGTCCGCCCATTCAACAGCGTCCGCAAAGATGTGTACCTCGTTGCCGCCTACCTTGATAAGCCCCGCAGACACCGCAGCCGCTCTGCTGCCGTTTTCGGAGGTTATCTTCATAGGTCCGGAGGGAAGGCTTGCCACAAGGCTTATGTGGTTTGCAAGTATACCGATGTCGCCCTCGGTGGTGCGGACTATGACCTGTTGGGCGTCACCGTCGAAAAAGGTCTTTTCCGGCGTTATCACCGTTAGCTTAAAGGGAGCTGCCATTATCCTCCACCCCCTTATTCAGCGGACTGATTTGCTTTTTCTACGGCTTCCTCGATAGTTCCCACAAACAGGAACGCCGATTCGGGCAGATCATCGTGCTTGCCCTCGATTATCTCCTTGAAGCCTCTGATAGTCTCCTTCAAGGGGACATACTTGCCCTGCATTCCCGTAAACTGCTCGGCTACATGGAACGGCTGAGACAAGAATCTCTGTATCTTTCTCGCCCTTGCAACGGTCAGCTTATCCTCGTCGGAAAGCTCGTCCATACCCATAATGGCGATAATATCCTGAAGCTCGGTGTATCTCTGGAGAATGTTCTGCACGCTGCGGGCTACCTCGTAATGCTCCTGCCCCACAATGTCAGGAGAAAGTATTCTCGATGTGGAGTCCAAGGGATCGACTGCGGGATAGATACCCAAGGAAGCTATATTTCTCGAAAGAGTAGTGGTAGCGTCCAGATGAGCGAATGTAGTTGCGGGGGCAGGGTCTGTCAGGTCGTCCGCAGGCACGTATACCGCCTGAACGGAAGTGATAGAGCCTTTGTTGGTGGATGTGATACGCTCCTGCAATGCGCCCATTTCCGTTGCCAGAGTAGGCTGATATCCAACGGCGGAGGGCATACGTCCCAGAAGGGCGGAAACCTCCGAACCCGCCTGTGTGAAACGGAAGATATTGTCAATGAACAGCAGCACGTCCTGTCCCTCAACATCACGGAAATACTCCGCCATGGTAAGTCCGGAAAGTCCCACTCTCATTCTTGCTC
>JAMOZU010000321.1 GCA_023667745.1 Ruminococcus sp. | reverse complement strand
GCTCCTGTATGCCGTTGTCTATCTCGCTCTGCTTGTAGTTCAGGTGATGTTTTTCCGCATCTATTACCACCATTGAATGGCGTACTGCCCTTGCCTTCTCCTCATCGGGTGCCCCCTTGATAGTCATATCGGTGATAAGGTTGGAGATTTTGCCCATCTCATTCTGTGTTCCGCCCTTGGTCATATACTTCATTCCGGGGACTTCCGGGTAACGTTCTTTCGGGTCAAACCCTTCAAGACCTTTCAGAGCGGGAGATGATTTAATGTTCACTCCCGCATTCTTTCCGTTGCCCGATGTGGGTATCACCATTACTGTATCTCCGTCAAAGTCAGCTCCGGACAGGCGGTCTGCAACGGATTTTGCTATAACGATAGCGTCCTCCGAGTCTGCGCCTATCATCTTCCTGCCCTCACGCTGCTTGTTGTTCACCGTAAGTATCGGTATCTCAAACGTTCCGCCGTGAGGGTAGCGGATAAGTGCGACCTTTTCGCCGTCCTCATATGTAGGAGCGTAAACCTCGTCTTCCTTTACGGTAGAGCCGGGCAGTATTACCTTGTACTTCTGTCTGGGCAGTGCCGCCGCTTTCAGATGAACAGCCGCAGAGTCACAGTCTTCCGCAAAATCGTCCAGCAATTTCTTTTTGACGGTGGGATTGGTAAGCTCGCATATCTCGTCAAGCTCTCTCTGTTTGTCGTCAAGGGTAAGTTTAAGCTGTTTTCTTATCATGGGAAGATTTTGTTTTGCAAGGAACTGGGACGGAAGAGTATCGCTCCACTCGTTCCAGTCGCCCTGCTCGGCTCGCTTGTTGATAAGAGACAGGGACTGCTTTTTTCCGGTCAAGGGGTCGGTGTATTTGCCGTTGGGGTCGTCGTAATAGCTTTGCCCTCCGTGTTCCTTTATCAGCGAACCGAAAGGATTGTCAGGGTCGTCTTTCACTTTTTTCAGAACGTCTCTCATGGGAACGTCCGAATGTTTGTTGGTGTTGAAAATAACGTCCACGCCGTCGGGCATATTGTCCGAATACACCGCCATACCTTTTAGATAGCGGTCGTTATCCACCATAATGCGGACCTGCGCATACTTTGCCTCTCCCAGCGACAAGTCCTCAACGCCTCTGCGAAGCTCGATAACGCCGTCCTTTTTGTCTCCGCCGTCGTCCGCATACCTTATCTGCAAACGCTTGGAGTCCATGCTTTCGGGATATACAAAGGATTTGCGGAAGCTCTCTCCGCCGTCATAGGAAATATAATCGGTAACACTCTTTATGTCCTCGATATTCTCGTAAATATCCTTCTGCTCCGTACCCGGCGGCGTAAGGACTTTAAGGACGGTATATTTGCCCTTATTAGTTACCTGCGCCATATTCCTGCCGTAAACATTGTACCCTTCCATTTCCAGAATGTAAAGGGCATTCTTCATAGTCTCCGCAGAAACGTTCAGTTCTTTTTCAACTCTCGAACCAACATCAAGCATGCCTTTTTCTTTTATCTGCTCTTTAAGCAGTTCGGCTGTAGCTTTTGCTTTGTTCATTCTCGCCTGTGTGGCAACGTCCAGAAGCGAACGGACGGAGCTTTCGTTTTTGCCTATCATTCGGGCTATCTCCGAATTGTTATAGCCCTTGTCTTTTAACTTGCGGACTTTCTCTACAAGCATAGCCCGCTGTTCGGAATTGGCAAGTGAAATCTGAGTTCTGAACTGGCTTGTGTTAAGCCCCATTCCTCTTGCTATCTCGTTGTTGGTAAGTCCCTGTTTACGAAGCTCCTGCACTCTTGCAAGGAAGTCCCCCGAATGCTGATAAGGGTTTTCGCCCGAACCCCACGGGTAACGTCCGGAATGGCGTTTAGTTCCGTAATGTTCGAGAAACTCGCCGTCGGTTTCAACGCCGATGAAATCGCTGTCGTCAAGGTAATTCATACTTACATCTCCTCGGATTTTATTTTATCTATCACAGAGTCGAACCTGACTATCTTATCCATGACAGAGCTTATTATTTCGGGTTCGGGGCTTGCGCATATTACCTCTCCCGACTGGTATATCCGCAGTTCGGTGCGTATCTTTTCCGGCTTGATATTATACTCCAGACAAAACAGCGCATTGTAAATATAAAGCTGTTCCATATGGGCAGGGGAAACGCCTGTTTTAAGGTCGTGAATACGCAGAAAATTATCCCTGAAAGAAATAGCGTCCGCAGTTCCGAAACAGTTCTCCGAATAGAAAAGCATTTGTTCCGGGCGCATTTTAAAACCCACAGCGTCGTTGACATACATATTCAGGGTCTTATTGCTTTTGGGCAAACGCTGACCCAGTTCTATACACCTTGCCGCAAATTCGTGAAGCTCCGTGCCTTTCTTTACGGCAAGAGAATTGCTGTAGGTGTCCGCTATCTTTTGCTCGTCGTAGTTTATCCAATGGTATTTGCTTGCGCCTAAAAAAGCGTGCATTCCTTTATACCTTGAATGTTCGTTCCAGTTCATGGAGTACCTCCTTTTTGTTTTCCGGACATACAAAGCGGGAGAACGACATCTCGTTCATAAGCTCCACATAGTATTCCTGATTGGGCTGCCTGTGAGCTTTTTCGCTCCGCTTGCATTCAAGAGCCGCCCACTTGCTTTTATAAAGGATAAGCAGGTCGGGAAGACCCTGAATATATCCGGAGTCGGTCTTCATTACAATACAGCCGGGAAATTTCTTTTTAAGCTCGGCAATAAGTGCCGCCTGAAATTTCCTTTCGAGAACTGCGCTCACAGACAACACTCCTTTCGGTAAAAATAAAAGAGAAAGTTCACGCCGACAGCGCATACCTCTCTCATAAAAGGGTTTGTTTTTCGTGCGAGTGTAAAATATAAAAAAGAAAGAGTCCGGTTTTACCCGAACCCTTTCCGTGTAATTTTAATCGTCAAATATACTGCAGCTCGTCATACAGTCCGGATACGGACCGCCGCAAGCCGCACAGCAAGGCGGAATATCGCCGTCATCTTCATCGGCATAATCGCCGAGGGCAGAGTCAAGCTCACCTCTTGCCGTGTCATAGACCGTTCCGTAGTCCTCAACATTAACGCCGTAATTGCATTTTTCATTTGAGCACATCAGAACAAGTCCGTCCTCCGACAAATACATTTTCGCTCCGCAAGCGGCGCAAATATATTCGTAGGGTTTTATTCTGTACCTCATAAAATTACCTCCTTATATATGATAAGGGGATAAAGCCTTATTTCCCTTCCATAATAGGAGATGTTTTTTGAGCGAAACATATTTGAACATTTTATTAGCGAATTGTAAAATATTATCTTCTGCCCACTTGCCCACTTTTTTCGCCCTATTTATATATATTTTATTATTTTTTC
>JAMOZU010000320.1 GCA_023667745.1 Ruminococcus sp. | reverse complement strand
GCATCGCAAAATTACCGCCGTCATTGTAAGGCTCAATATCGTAATTCACCGTAAATGATGTGCTTGCAATTGGTACGGCAGGCGGTTCTCCTCACAGATTAGAGGATAGAGAACGTTTTGAAAAGGGGCTTGACGAATTAGTCAGGCATTTAAATCCGCATACAATTATTGTTTATGGCTCTGCCAATTATCCTTGCTTTAAGACACTAAAGGAAAACGGAATTAACATTGTCGAATACAAATCACGAAAGAACAAAAAATTTGAAAATATTGTTAAGGAAAGTGGAAAAAGCAATGAGTAAGGATTCATCCGGTGGATTTTCGGGTACAGGCGGCGGGTTAACAAGAGAAAATGTTAGAGACTACATAAAAAATGGTGCAAAACTAATACGTAAAAAGAAATGAGCTAATATCTGGGAGCTGATAAAATGGGCAGAAGAAAAGCACTGCCGATACTGACGGATTGCGAAACAGGCGAAAAGATAAGCAAGGGGGCGGGGAAGGCTCAAAGCCCGAAGCCGCCTCCCTTGTTGGAAGATGAAGAAGATTTTATCGGAGTTGACCCTTTTTGTTTCTGCAAGTATCGCAGTAAGGCAATAGTTGAGTACAAAAAACAAACCTCATTCAAGGATTTTATCGACAAGTATTTCACGGCGTGTAAAAAGAACAATGAACATTTCAGCATTCCCGACCTTGCAAATCATATAGGCGTTAAATCGAAAGAGGCGTTTGTTGATTATGAAAGCAAGGCGGCAGAGGCGGGAGTACCACCTAATTACATAGCAGTGGTAATAGCGATGTTACAGCGGATAGAGGGGCAGGAAATACAGCTTGCTCACGCAAACCAAAGTTACAAGGGGGCAAGTCTGATACTTGTATCGCAGTTTGGTTACAGCGCAGAAAAAGAGGTTGCCGCCAAAATGGAAAACTCTAATATAAAAATGGTTATCGAAACGGCTGAAAAGCAGACCGATAATGTCAAGGAGGCTGAAAGTGATGAAAAGCAAGTACAGGAAAACAACAAAGGTAGTATGTGACAGCTGCGGACGTGTATTTGACATTGGCAAGAAAATAGTCAAAAAGAAAATGTTCGGTGAATTAGAGGCTGAATAATTTATATGCCCTCACTGCAAGTGGATTTTCCTTGTAAGCGTTACGGACAATGCGCTAAGACTCTCGATAAAGTTATCGGAAGGCATAAACGATAATATGCGTATGCGTTCGGAATGGCAGAAAGCGAAATACGGCGATGAAATAATCGGGAAAATCAAGGGTGCGGCATTATGACGATAACAAAAGCGGTAAATCCACGGTTCAAGGATTTTTTGTTTGACTGGGACTATGGGACGTATCTGTGCTGCGGGGGGTACGGTTCTTCAAAGTCCTATCATATTGCGTGGAAAATAATAATCAAGCTGTTTACGGAAATGCGTAAAGCGTTGGTGGTGCGTGAGGTGTACGACACCATAAGAGAAAGCTGTTTTGATTTATTCTGCGAGATTTTGGGAGAAATGGACTTGCTGTCACGAAATGCAAATGAACGTGGCAAGGTCATAGCGAAAACGTCACCAATGCAGCTTAATTTTCCGAAAGCGGCATACGCATTTCCTTTGTCCCCGCTCTTGAATTTGTCTATGATGTGGACGAATTTGGTTTTATGAACAAGATAATTGCTTTTTTTGCCCTCAACGATGAAACGGAGAAAAGCAAGCAGAGGTTACACTGAAAAAAATACTGGCTTGAAAACGGAAATTGTCATATCTCCGAGGGGATATATGACGGCGGGGGAAAACAAGTATACGCAAAAACATTATTTTTATATGTAATTAAAAAAAAAATCATTTTTACTCAAAAAAATTTTTTTTGAGGTTGCAAAAAAATAAATGTGATTTTATGCGGCGGCTGATTCCCATAATTCAACGAAGATTTGAATAATTCCGCCCTCGCTGCCCCTCCGTTGGGTATTATGCTTTCATGGTATGAGGTAGGCATAAAATATTTTACAAAATTTGCATAAAATGTTTGACAAATGCGAAAAAGTGTGTTATAATACAATAAATAATAAAATTTTGGAGGTTAACAATATGGCAAATAAAAAAACCACAGCAGTAACTGAATCCACAAAGGAAGCTGTTAAGCCCGCCACTGATACTGCTCAGGCAAAGACTGACGCGGCAGCTTCCGTAAAAGCGTCTGAGGTTGCGCTTGTTGCCGATAAGGCAGCTGACAAGCCCGTAAAGAAAGCAGCTTCCAAAGCTGCAAGTTCCGCTTCTAAGGCAGCTAAGTCCGAGAAGACGACGTCTAAGGCGGTAAGTACTGCTAAAGCAGACAAGCCTGCTTCAAAGAAAGCTGCTGCCAAGACGGACAAACCCGCAGCAAAGAAAACTGCGGCAAAGTCCGATAAGCCCAAGCCCGCCGCCAAGAAACCGGCTGCTGCAAAGGCGGGTAAGCCCGCCAAGGCTGCAAAGTCAAGCGGAGATAAGGTAGTTCTCCAGTTCAAGGGCAGCGAATACGATATGGCTGCGCTGTCGGATAAGTGCAAGGCTGATTTCAAGAGCAAGTACCCCAAGAAGAGGGTCACGTCTCTGGAGGTTTATGTAAAACCTGAAGACAGCAAGATATTCTATGTTGTAAACGGCTCCGGAGGGGACGATTACAGCATCGACCTTTAACTGATCCCGCTCAAAGTCATTATGCCGCAGCACCGAAAATTTACGGTTGCTGCGGCGTTTTGATCATACATAAAAAATATTGCGCATGAACACAGTGCATTACCGGTATTACCTGTCTTCTGAACGGGGCAAACTACAGTAAACTTTTTTGGATGGGAGCAATATTTATATGTCTGATAAGTTGTACCCGTTAAATATCACCGCATCTCCAAACATAACATCTAAAAAACAAGGCAAAAACTTCCGTATCCGGATATGTTGATACGGGAGTTTTTGCAAAATAAGAAATTATTTTATTATGATTTTATCCATGCCGAATTTTTCCGGCATAAAACCTGATAACAAACATCGCAGCAATTCATATATTAACGGTTAGCAAAACCGCCGCATTTGGGACATAATGTGTCTCCGGATTTAAACAATTTGCTCTCCGTTACTTTCATTGGCACGCAGTAACTTTAAAGCCTCAATAATTTCAGACATGGAGCAGCGATGTCAGATTCCCTACACATTCGAGAAAATTCCGCCATAATATCATTTATAGCAATCTCTAAAATTACCTCCACTCTCACGCAGCGGAAAAACGGCACCGGCAATGCGGCTGTGTAACCCGAAAAAAGCATCTTCAACAGCTTTCGGAAGCTCGGATAAAACTCTGACTTTCATCTTGCGCAGC
>JAMOZU010000031.1 GCA_023667745.1 Ruminococcus sp. | reverse complement strand
GAAATTTTCCGAGTAAATTTTATCAAGATTGCACAGGATTTAACAAAATTCACCGGAATTGTAAAGGGATTACTCCAAATTCAAAAATTTACACAAATTTCAATAAAGTTACAATAAATATTAACAAATATTAAAAATATATGTGATAATATGTAAAAAGAGCATAATACCTCTTGACAATAGGCTGTTTGTTGTTTAAACCGTTTACAGTTGTTTTCTTGACGGATCAGGAGGTAATTTATGATCGAAAAGAAAATAAAAGCTGCTGCGCTTTACGCAAGGTTTTCGAGGAACGATTCGAACGAAGAAAGCGACAGCATTGATAATCAGAGGAAGATACTGCAAAAGTACGCCGAAGAGAACGGCTTCACCCGTCGTACAAAGTTCTATGCCGAAGCATAGATTTAAATAATACTGCAGTTGTTATTGTACACAGTAGAACTCCATAAATTACTCAAACTATGCAAATATAATGGACTATTATAAGTTTTTATATAATAGTCCATTGAAAAGAATAAAATTGAAAAAAATAAAATTTTTATTTTTTTTTATGATTTTACTATGCCTTGCTTCATGTAAAAATAATGATAACAGTAACATAGAAAATACTAAGGAAACATTAATATTAGCGTGTCCCGCAAACATTGAAGATTGGTATTTCAATAAGACACAGGAAATGGAGTCCGATGAATTGATAAATTCATTCAATAGTAAAAACGATAAATGTATTATTGAAAAGCACCGGTACGAATCAAGTGACAAACTTTTTTTGGATATTATGAGCGGAAAAGAGCTTGACATTCTTTATGTCGGAGATTGGATAAATATGGTTTCGATGTGTGATAAAAATTTGTTTTGCAATTTATATGATTTTATTGACAGTGATAATGATATTTCAAGAAGTATGTATGTTGAACCGGTATTAAATTCTCTTGAAATTAACGGGAAATTATATCAGATGCCTCACGATTTTATTGTTCAATCAGCAATTGCCAAAAAAGAATTTTGGGCAAACGATATGGATAATTCTGTTAATAGTGTATTAGAAAAATCTCGACGCTTGGGCTATAAAGCCCCGTTTGATTTTTCAATTAATTCATACAGTTTTATTTCTGTTATTTCTTCGGAATTTATAGATTTTGAAAATAGCAGCTGCTGTTTTGATGATTGTCGTTTTGAAGATATTCTTATAATGATGAAGGAATATAATGATTTTTACGGAAATATATCAAAAAATTATCCGAATGGAGCAATTGATTTATTAAAGAATGATGAAATAATGATGATGTCAAGTGAATTTGCAGGTTTTATACAGTTAGATTATCTAACTTATTTAATAGGTGATAAAATAAAATATGTTGGATTACCGTCAGATATTCCAAATTACCATATAGCTGTACCCATTGTTTCTTTTTCCGTATTTGATAATTCAAAAAACAAGCAGGGAGCATTTGAATTTATTAAAGATTACACGTCTTATAATTCCTATATTTACGATACACCTACTATAGACGGAACAGTTCAAAAACAAACATGTATACCCATAAATAATGCTGCCTTAAGCTGCTTGGCATCTAATTCGTTAAAAGAAGACAGCCCTTTCGGATTAGATGAAAAAACGCGAAAAGAAAATTGCGATGATATATTAAATCAGATTTACTCTGTTAACGGAACAAATAACCCTGCCGGTTATACCGTAAAAAATATTCTCATTGAAGAAATACCTTATTACGTAGACGGCAGCAAAACGGCTTCTGAGGTATGTTCTATGATTCAAAACATACTTTCGACATATTTTAATGAGCAGAAATGACAAATCATAAAAAAGCTTTATCGTGAAATTTTCTTGCTTTGTTATTATCCGAACTTATTTATCGGTTAATGGTTAAGGAAGCATTAGGGCAGGGCAATTTTTCCGCCGCAAGCTGCAATGGGTATAAATGACGGGAAAAGTGAGCGAAACAGGTTTTGCACGGCGGTTGTCGGTGCCGCCGCAATTCTAACCTCTCTGCGCTGTCTCAAAGGGGAAAACAAAATAAAGCACAACAAAAACAATCAACATCAACATACGAAAAAGGTTCTAAAAAAGAAGGTTCTAAATGAGTAAAGTTACGGACAATGTAAGATTTGTTATTATTATAATAATTACCCTTGCCCTTATGTCGCTGGGGGCGGTAAGGATAATGAAAATACAGCTTGTGGACGGGAGTGCGTATCTTGAAAAAAGCAAAAGCTCCCGCATTTACGAGCAGGTCATTTCTGCGCCAAGGGGGGAAATTGCCGACGCAAAGGGGAATTATCTTGTGGGCAACAAGTCCGGCTTTAACGTTATGCTGGAAAAGGCGTTTTTTCCCGCCGACAACGGGGGCGCAAACAGGGTGATACTGACAGCCGCCGAGATACTTGCCACGGAAGGGATAAAGCCCGTTGACGAGCTGCCCATTACGGAAAATCCCCCGTTCGAGTTTTTGCCCGACAGGGAAAGCGATATTGCAAGGCTGCGGAAAAATATAGGCGTTCAGGTCTACGGCACGGCGGAGGATTGCATTATCGCCATGGCAAGGCTTTACGGCATTGACGAGGGACTTTCGGACAGTGAAAAAAGGCTGGCGGCGGGAGTAAGATACAGTATGGCGTTAAGGGATTTTTCCGTGACAAACAGGTATACATTTGCGGAGGATATTCCCATGACAGCGGTGGTGAAGATAAAGGAAAAAAGCGACCTGCTGGACGGAGTGGATATTTCTCAGGAAGCGGTAAGGGTGACTCATGTGGGGGACGTTGTCCCCCATCTTATAGGGACGGTTGGGGCTATTTCCGCCGAGGAATACGAGGAGCTTAAAGAGAAGGGGTATGCTCTCAACGACACTCTCGGCAAGGGCGGCATCGAGCGGGCTATGGAAGATATACTGCGGGGGGAAAAGGGAATTCGCCGTCTGGAAATTTCCGAGGGGATAGTTATAGGGGACGAGACTGCCAAAGAGGCTGTCCCCGGAAATACCATTAAACTAACGGTAGACAGCGATTATCAGCGGCAGATCCAGACTATCCTTGAAAATCACATTACATGGCTTAACAATCAAACTTCCGTAAACGCCAAAGGGACGGAGGCGGACGCAGGGGCTATCGTTGTTTTAAACGCAAAAACAGGGGGACTTCTTGCGGCGGCTACCTATCCCACATATGACTTAAAAGACTACATTGCGGATTATCACACCGTAGCCTCCGGGGAAAACGCCCCTCTCACCAACAGAGCCACGGCAGGGGAGTACCGCCCCGGGTCGACCTTCAAGACGGTTACGGCAACGGCGGCTCTCAACGAAGGGGTCATCTCCCCGGACACGGTGGTAAACTGCCAGAAATACTACACCTACTGGGAGGACTGGAAGCCCTATCCGGAATGCACCGGCTATCACAGCCGCCTTAACGTGGTGGGGGCATTGCGGGAGTCCTGCAATATCTTCTTTTACGAGGTAGGGCGGGTAACGGGGATCAACACCATTGCCGAATATGCCGCTCTTTACGGATTGGGTGAGGAAATGGGGCTGGAGACGGGGAGAGGCGTGAAAAAAGGGTATGTGGCTTCCCCGGAAGTGTTCGAGAGCTTGCAGCTGGACTGGCAGGCGGGGAATGTTATCCAGGCGGCTATCGGTCAGTCGGACACGGCTGTTACCCCCCTGCAAATGGCGGCGCAGGCTATGACAGTGGGCAACAAGGGCGTTCGCTGGCAAACATATATGGTAGACAGCGTTTACACCTACAATATGGAGCGGTTGGTTTCAAAAACAGAGCCTGTAAAAGCGGCTGTTATAGAGGACAAGACCGGCTACACCTTTTCTTCCGTCATCAAGGGCATGGAAGAGGCAGCTGCTTTCGAGCAGTATACTCTTTATCCCCGAAACGGCGATTACTACACATCAAGCTATCTCCTCACCGACCTGCCCGACACTGCTGCCATAAAAACGGGAACTCCCCAGAAGCGGAACAAAGACGACACCAGTTCGGCGTTTATCGGCTTCTACCCATCCCACGACCCGGAAATTGCCTTTGCGGGATATGTGGAAAAGGGGGAGTGGTCAAAGTTTATGGTAAAGGATATTATAAACGCTTATTACAACGAGGATTATTATATCCCCAAGCTTCGTGAGGCAAAGTCGGAAGCGGAAATGGCGGCTATGCTTGCGGATATGGAGCTGAGGAATACGCCTAAAGTTCCCGATGCTGCCGAAAGTCCCGAAGACAGAGTGTATGATGATGTGAACGGTGAAGATTACGATGATGGGGACGTTTACGGAGATGTCAACGGCGAAGATTATTATGATGATGAAGATGTTTACAGCGGTGTGAACAGCGAAGATTATGACGGTTATGACGATGTGAACACCGAAAATTATGATGATGAGGAAGATGTTTACACCGATATTTCCGAAAACACAGCTGCCGTGCAGCCCTCGGCATATGATGAACTGCCGGACGACGAGGAAATTTTAGCGGGGATATTGGACGAAGAGGGGGAATAGTATTGGAAATAAAACCCATTGCGGTCATTGAAAACGACTTTGACGAGAAATTCGGAGTACCGAGACAGGCGGGGCTTCACGGCGGCGTTTCGAGGATAGTCTTTTTGCCCGAATACCGCATTGAAGAGGCTTTGCGGGGAATAGAGGGATTTTCCCATATATGGCTGCTGTGGGAGTTCGGGGGATTTTCGGGGGGGAAGTGGTCTCCCACGGTAAGACCGCCGAGACTGGGAGGAAATAAGCGAATGGGAGTATTTGCCACCCGCTCGCCCAACCGCCCCAACGGGATAGGGCTTTCCTCGGTGCGGCTGACGGAAGTGCGGCGGGGGACGGCAGAGGGTACTGTGCTGTATGTGGCGGGAGCGGATATGATGAACGGCACGAAGATATATGACATAAAGCCCTATCTTCCTTACACCGACTGCCACCCGGAAGCGGCAAGCGGGTTTGCATTGACGGAGGGCGGCTCTCTTGCCGTGGAAATTCCGGAGGATATGGGAGAACTGCTGACGGCAGAACAGCTTGTTACTTTAAAGGAAATTCTCTCCCAAGACCCCCGCCCCGGATATCAGGACGACCCGGAAAGGGTCTATACTATGGCGTTCGGGGGGAATGATGTAAGTTTCACTGCGGAGGAGGGGAAAATTACCGTGACCGGGATAAGGAAAAAATAGGGTTTTCCCCACGCCGCATGCGTGGGGAAAACCCATATTTACTTAATTATCCTGTCTGCGCTTATGACATCGGGCAGCTTTCTTAGCTTTGCCAGCAGGAGATTGAGCTGATTTACTCCCCCTATGCTGCATATCATGGCAAGGTCGGAGTTGCCGTTTTTGAGCGTTTTGGTGGATATGCTGGCAACGGGTATGCGCATTTCCGCCGTCACCGCCGTGACGTTTGCAAGCAGGGATATGCTGTCGTAACTTACAACGTCTATGGTAGCTTTAAATATGGGGCTGTCCGCCGTCCCTGCGTTTTCCGCCCATACCACGTCCACCCAGCGGTCGGGTTCGATGTTGTTTTCCATGGCGTCGGTGTATTTCTTGCAGTCCTTCCTGTGTACGGAAACGCCGTGTCCTTTGGTGATAAAGCCGATTATATCCTCTCCCGGCAATGGGTTGCAGCATTTGGCGAGTTTTACGTCTATGTGGCTTTCCCCGCCTACTATTATACCCGTATTGCTCCGACGGGGTACAAAGGGTACGGGTTTCGGAGTCTCTTCATAGGTCTTTACATAGTTGTCCTTGAGTCTCTGGGCTATCCTTGAAAGGACTATGCCGCCGTAGCCCACAGCCGCATAGAAATCATCGAGAGTGGCGCAATTATGCCGCTTCATATCGTCCGCCAGAAATTCCTGCAAGTCCTCTTTGGGAACGTTTATCCCCGAACGCCTGAATTCCCGCTCCAAATCTTCCTTTCCCTTGACGATATTTTCCTCCCGCCGCTCTTTCTTGAACCATGAGCGTATCTTTGACTTTGCCTCGTTGGTCTTGCAGATGTCCAGCCACGCTCTGTTGGGGCCGTGGTCGGGGGCGTTAGAGGTGAGTATCTCCACTATCTCTCCCGTTTGCAGCTGATAGTCGAGGCTTACCAGTTTCCCGTCCACCTTTGCCCCTTTCATCTTGTTTCCCACCTGTGTATGAATGGCATAGGCGAAGTCGATTATGGTAGCTCCCGACGGCAGTGTGATAATGTCCCCTTTGGGAGTAAAGGCGAAAATGTCCTCCGGGGCAAGGTCGCTTTTGATGGTGCGGACTATCTCTTCCACGTCCCCTGTTTCCTGCTGGGCTTCTATTATCTGCCTTATCCAGGCAAGGCGGTTCTCCAGTTTGTCCTTGCCCTTTATCCCTTCTTTGTATTTCCAATGGGCGGCAATGCCGTATTCCGCCGTGTAATTCATATCCACCGTTCTTATCTGCACTTCAAAGGGAATGCCCTCCCGCCCTATTACGGTAGTGTGGAGCGACTGATACATATTTGATTTGGGCGTTGCGATATAATCCTTGAACCTGTTGGGGATAGGCTTATACATATCGTGGATTATCCCCAGACCGTTATAGCATTCGTTGACGGAGTTTACGATTATCCGCACGGCGTAAATATCGTACACCTCGTCCAGACCTTTTCCTTGGATAAATGCCTTTTTGTATATGCCGTAAACGGATTTTACTCTTCCGGACAGCTGCGGCACGGGAAGCTCCAGCTCGGTAAACCGCTCGGCTATCTGCTCGCGGATATTTTTTATAAACGCCTGCCGCTCATCGCTGCGTATTTTGAGCATATGTTCTATTTCCGCATAGGCATATGGGTCAAGGTAACGGAAAGCAAGGTCTTCTATTTCGTCCTGAATGGTTTTTATCCCAAGGCGGTGAGCTATGGGGGCATAGATATTCATGGTCTCAAGGGCGGTGTTCCGCTGCTTGTGGGCGGGGCGGAACTGTAGAGTGCGCATATTGTGAAGCCTGTCGCAGAGCTTTATTATAATTACCCTTATATCTTGGGACATGGCAAGGAGTATCTTGCGGACGTTCTCCGCCTGTAATTCCTCTTTGGTGAACAGGGGTATCTTCCCCAGTTTCGTAACCCCGTCCACAAGCATTGCCACGTCCTGCCCGAAGAGCTTGCGAAGTTCCTCCAAAGTGGTGTCGGTATCTTCCACAACGTCGTGGAGGAGAGCGGCGCAGATGGTGTCGGTGTCCATATCCAGCTCCAGCAGAATATACGCTACCGCCACAGGGTGGGAAATATACGGCTCGCCGGAAGAGCGCACCTGATTGGCATGGGCTTTTGCGGCGAACTCGTAAGCGGATATGATCTTGCTGAGATCATACTGCTTATCGTCGTTAAGTATCTTCTGAATAAGGGAATCCACCGTATAAACCGTTTCCGATTTGCTTGTCATAAATATCAACACCCTTGCAAATTTCTGGTTTAGCTTTTTTCTCCCGCCGCAGGCGGGAGAAAAAAGCCTTGAGCGCAATTAACTAATGTATCCCCCTGTAGTACAACCCCCTTGTGTATCGCCCTTTTGGGCTTTCGCGGCGAATACAGCTGTCAAGAACTTTTTCAGCTTCGCATATATCAATGCCACACAGGTCAAGGATTCCGAAGGAAACGCCGCCCATATCCTCCGTTTTATCGAAGACCTGCAATATATCGCAGTTGAGTATCCGAACATATTCCCCGAAGCAGCGGACGGGAAATATCCTCCCCGAACCGTCCTTTAACATATGAGTGCATTCCCTGCAACCCCTGTTCCCCGCCGCCGCTTTTATGGGGCAGTTCCTTGCTGTCATCAGGGGAAGTCTGCCGTAAATATATACTCCGACGGGAATGGGGGAGTTTTCCGCAAGGGAAGCTGTCTGCCCCATTTTCAGCTCAAAGGACAGGCAAGCGTCCTCGAATCCCATACGGCAAAGTTCGTCAAGGCTGCTCCGATTGGTGATGTTCATGCCGAAACCGCCGTGAATGTGAATATTTCCCAAAGTTTTAAGCCCGTTCAGCACGCCCGAATGAGTGAAATTCCCGCAGAGGAAATGAGTAAATCCCTTTTCCCGAAGGGTCATCAGGTCTTTTGACAGCCGCTTTTCGTCATTGACAAAATCGGGAAGGGAAACTATTATTTTTGAAAGACCCCGAAAGCCCTCGTCCGCTTTTATGCACTCGGTCACGGGCAATATCGCATATCCGACCTCTTCCCTTTCAATCAGCGCACAAGCCCTTTTAATGCTGTCGGAAATTATGCGGTACTTCATTTTCGGAGCATTCAAGCCCTTGAAATTTCGGGGGACGGCTTTGCTGACCGTTACGGTAAATTCCTCATTTATCTCATATACGGACGTGTTCGCCGAAACGGTCAGCTTGTCCGCTTCCCCGCAGGCTTTCCGCCGCAGCTCGTTTACCGCCGCCGCAGGAAGGGCAAGCCCCGGTGAAATATTGCAGGTAACTTTGCCGGGGACGTATCTTGTCCCCCCAAGTTTCAGGAGATTTTTCTCCCCGTCTTCCGCCGTGAACTCCCGCCGCAGGGCTTTTTCGGGAATATCGCCGTAAACAACGCCGCAAACCTCCCCGCCCCTTGCGTTTTCACAGTGAAAATCGAGACGGACAGGCTCTCCCGGCTTTACCGTAAGGGTAAAGTTCATACAGCCGTCCTTTATCTCGTCTTTGTAAAGAGAGGAAAGCCCGCCTAAGACTTCTCCCGCCGCCGTTACGTCCTCTTTGGTGCGGCTGCCGAACATCTCCCCGCCGATCTTCCCCGTAAGATAGCCGTCGGTAAATCCGCTTCGGGAGAATACGGCTTTGAGCCGCCGCATATCCTCGGAGAGATCGGCAGTTTCCGAAACCGAGTAACCGTAACTTTTGCCGTAAAGAGCATGGCGCAATGCTGTCACCGCCGCCGCCGTGTATTCGGGGCGTTTCATACGCCCCTCTATTTTAAAGGAATCCACTCCCGCATCGGACAGCTCGCCTGCGTGACCTATCAGCGACATATCTTTCAGCGAAAGGTCGTACCGTTCCCCGCCCCGGCTGCAGTCACCGCATGCGCTTACAGGCAAGCGGCAGCTCTGGGCGCACCGCCCTCGGTTTGCGCTCCTTGACCCGATAACGCCGCTCATGTAGCATTGCCCCGAAAGGCACATACACTGCGCCCCGTGGACGAAAACTTCAACCTCGCCCCCGGCTTTTTTTGCTTCCCTGCAAATTTCCCTTATATTTTCAAGGGACAGCTCCCTTGCGGGGACTATTCGGGAAAAGCCGATTTTAAAGGCTTCTTTTGCCCCAAGGGGAGTGTGGACGGTCATCTGGGTGGAGGCGTGGAGGGGCATTCCGGGGACAGCTGCTTTTGCAAGGGCAAAGCCCCCCAAATCTTGTATGATAATGCCGTCGAAACCTGCTTTTGCGGTAATTTTCACCTGCCGCAGGAACTCTTCAAGCTCACGGTCGAAAATAACCGTGTTCATAGCCCGATATATCTTCACTCCATGGAGATGACAATATTCCGCCGCCCGAAAAAGCCCCTCTTCCGTGAAATTTTCCGCCGCCGCCCTTGCGGAAAAATTGTTGCCCCCGATATATACGCCGTCAGCCCCGCAGCGGACGGCGGCAAGAACGCTTTGAGAACCTCCTGCGGGAGCTAATATTTGCGGCTTTTTTTTGGATTTGTCAACGTTAAAGCCGCTCATCAACTTTTTACCGTTTTTATGTTATCATTTTGTGAACTATTGCCATTACCCGCAGCCGCTGTTCCTCCTCCTCTGACAGCACCATTGATTTGGGGGCTTTTTCCGCTGTCCTCGGCTTTTTTTCCCGATTTTTCCCCTTGCCCTTCCTGCTTTTCCTGCCCTGTGTATCTTCCTTGGCTTCTACTGACCCGGTCGCCGGAGCTGTTCCCCGGCGACTTATGCCCGGACAGGACTTCATCATCGCTTTTTTGAACATCGGAGGGGACATCGCCGCCGTTTACGGGAACGGTATCTACTGTCGGTTTCGCACTCTCGGCGGACATTCCATTGTCAACCGATTTTGCATTCTCGCCGGTTTTTCCATTGTCGACCACCTTTGCACTATCGGCGGATTTGCCGTTGTCTACAGCCTTTGCATTATCGGCAGACGTTCCATTGTCAACCGCTTTCGCATTATCGGCAGATTTGCCGCTGTCACCCGCTTTCACACTATCGGCAGATTTGCCGCTCTTTGCGTTATCTCCCGAATCTGCGGACTTATCGGAAATGTCCCCCGCATAAACGGTAACGGCGGGGGTCACCGTATTTTCCAGCACCAGCTGCTCGCAGTCAAAGGCGGTGCGCTTTTTCAGCTCCTTGTTTTCCTTTTCAAGCTCCTTTATCCGCTCTTCCAGCTCTTTGACCTTAGCTGCCAGCTTTTCCTTAGCCGCCCTTGCTTTGCCCGCCTCGCTGACGCTTAGCTTTATCTGCGCCCGGATATTTTCGATATTATTCTGAGCCTTCTGAGCCTCGTCCAGAGACGTAAGAGCCACAAACACCGACGCATTCTGAATGCCGAAACCGGGTTTGAGCTTGATAAGGTCGAATATCTGCTTTTCCGTCCGGGCGGCAAGGGAGACTATGTACTCCGGGGTCTCGTCTGTTTGCAGGCTGTAATCCTTGCCGCATATGGTGACCTTGACTTTGTTTACAATGTTCATCTATCCGTTCCTTTCATACTAATTCCCGTTAGAATTATGGATTTGTATCAGCTGCCAAAAGCGGCGTTTACTCCGTGAGCCGGACTTTCGGCAGACGTTATTTTGCATTAGCGTTACGCTTGTTAAAATTCCCTTGAAATTTTTTTATCTGCCGTTTACCGTATATATAATTATTATACCACATTTTCCCCTTTATTTCAAGACAATGCCGCTGACGTTTCCCACAAAAATATTGCCCGTTCACTGTGTAAAATGCTATTGGAGGCAGGGGGACAGAAGCAGGAGGCAGGAATTGGGGCGTTTGACTGTTCATTTCATACTGATCCCCATAATTCAATGAGGGATTTGTATCAATCGTCTTTTTTCGGCGGATAGACCTTGGCTATATCCTCATCGCTCATTCCAAGGGATTTGAGCACCTTAATGGCTCGTTCACGGTCTGCAACGATGCCCTCACCATACCCGTCTTTCCACGCCCCATTCATCGCATTAGCCTCATCATGCAGGGCTTTTTCACGCATGCGCACCATTTCTCTTATCCTTGCGTCCTCGCTCATATCGTAAACTATGTTTACTGCTTTTTGCATAATGGGAATATTGGTTTGGTTTATCATCTCAAAATCCTCCTCGCTTTGCGCATTGATAAACTGCATCCACAGCTCCATGCCGTTATGGGGGTCTATCTTCTTGCTGAGTTTATGCAGTTCAAAAAAGTGCATATTAAGTTTATCCGAATAGGGTATCCCGGTCTGCTTGTTGGAAATGATGAACTCATTATGGAAATTTTCTTCCGTAAATATGTTGAAGTCCACAATGTTTATGGTTATGGTGCGTTTAAGTTCGCTGTAATCCTCGCCGCTTTTCAAGGGGGAATTATAGAGCTTTGCCCAGTAGTAAAGGGCTCGGTCACGGTAATTCGGCTCGTTTTTCACCTGTATCTCTATGTTTATCAGCTTCCCCCGGTATTCCATGGAAAGGTCAAGGCGGCTGAATTTGCCCGTAAGGCTGTCCGGCGGTATTTCCGGATTTATTATGAGTATTTTCCCAATATCGTCATAGGGCATTCCGGGGTCTTTGAAAGGAAATCCCTCAACAAGTCCTCATTTTCGCTGAACAGCTTCTTGAAAACCACGTCCGGTTTCGGTTTTATAACATCTCTTGCCATATTATCACCTGCTTATCGTTGTGCGTTAAAATCAACATTTCTTTATATTTATTATAACTCATTCCTTTCGAAAAGTCAACAGGCAGGAGAAAATTTACTTAAGGAATTGCCGATTTAAGGTGTTTTCCCCGCCGCAGGCGGGGAAAACACCGCCGGACTCAAGGTTTGCAAGGTTTGCAAATTATAAAAACGAATTGATTGGCGCTGCCTTAAAATCAAAGGCTCGTTTTACCCCACGGCGTTCACAAAAAATACAAACCGCCGCCTCAATCGTCCACACAGGACCTGCGGCAGCGGTTTGTATGATTGTACGTACATTCGGTTATGGAAAAGCTTACCTTAGCTTGCTCTGGTCACTTTACCCGAGCGCAGGCATCTTGTGCATACGTGAATATGCTTGGGAGAACCGTCAACAATAGCCTTTACACGCTTAACATTGGGCTTCCACGCTCTGTTGGAACGTCTGTGGGAGTGGGAGACCCTTATACCGAAAGTAACGCCCTTTCCGCAAATATCGCACTTTGCCATGGGGCACACCTCCTTAACATCGTTCGTTGAGGGATTATCCCTCGCAAAAATTTCATAACATTAATATTTTATCACAACCGGTTGTAAATTGCAAGCCTTTTTTGAAATTTTACATTTTTTTTACAATATAAAAATCAATCGTTAACATATCCCTTGTATTCTTCGGCAATAAAAACAAGCTGCATGGTTTCACAGGTTTTCCGCTGATTCTTTTCTCGCACATCGGTCGTTACGGACCCATTATTGAAATCATATCGGTATCGGGATTGTTTTTCAGCATTTGCAAAATCCGCTTTGTGAAACGGTTGTAGAAATCTATCACCACGTCAATATGGTTTCTGATGTTCGCCGAATTTCTCTCTGTATAGTCCTTATCATCACTCGGACACATATAAAAAATTGAAAAGGATTTCTTTACGTCCGCAAGAGCGGGGTTGTCATAATCCGTCCTTAAAAGCTCTGCCGTGTTATTTATATCCTCGGCTAAAACCCTTATGCGGTCATAGGTAAAGAAATTATAAGTGAGATACCACTCAAAGCCGTCGATAAATCCAAACCCGTCCTCAAATCTCCTTTTGTTGTAAACCAAATCGTTGTCAAAGTGCTTGCAGAAAAAGTATGCTAAAAAGCATTCTACATCGCCTTCTTCAATGGAAAATTCTTCATCAAGTTCGGTCACGTCCTCATCTCGGATCTTTTCACCGAGTTTTACCGTCACGGGTCTGAACCAAAAGTACGAGGAATAATCGTGACCCTCTATTATTTCAATCTCGAATTTCACGCCTTATGCACTCCTATCCGCCTGTTTCCGTCCTTTGCGGCTGCACGTCCTCCAAATTTATTCCTTTCATACTTATCCCATAATTCAATGAGGGATTTGTATCATAACGGCGTTTTTACCGAATTTCTCTAAGTGCGATAACGGCTGTCCGCAGATTCCGAATATCCTTATGTCGGGCAGTCTTATACTATCTGTACCTCGCCGCACCGAAACTATTAACTATTAACTAACTCAAAATCCTCCGCTCCGTGCTTGCAAATGGGGCAGACATAATCGGCGGGAAGTTCCTCTCCCTCGTAAACATAGCCGCATATCTTGCAGACCCATTTTTTGCCGCCGGTATTTCCGGAATTGCCGGAATTGTCCGCAGGGGCGGTGGGGCGGGGCTTGACGTTGGTATGATAATAAGCGTAGGTCATGGGGGGATTATTTCCGAGAACATCTCCGTCGGTGACCTCCGCAATAAACATAATGTGACTGCCAAGGTCGGTTTGGGAAATGACCTTGCAGGAAAGGAATGCGCAGGTATGCTCTTTCAGGTAAACAAGCCCGTTGTCCGCATAATAGGGCTTATAGCCGTAAACTTCGGGGACTTCAAATTTTTGGGCGTCCCTGCCGCTCTGAAAGCCGAAATGCTTTATCATCTCGAAAGGGGCGGTGGTATCGAGCATGGAGACGTTGAAAACGCCCGTGTTCTTTATCATATCGCAGGTGTGATTGCTCTTGTTCACCGTTACCGACACCCGCAGGGGGCTGCTTGTCTGCTGCATAAGGGTGTTGATAACACAGCCGTTGTCCCTGCCGTTCTCCGAGGCGGTCAGGATATAAAGCCCATAGGAAATATTGTTCAATGCTTTTGTGTTCATTTTTAAAACCTCCGGTTATGTTAGTTAACGGTTAATAATTAATAGTTAATAGTTATTTAACTTGTCAGGCTTTTTTCAC
>JAMOZU010000319.1 GCA_023667745.1 Ruminococcus sp. | reverse complement strand
GTGAGGCGGCAGGCGGAGAGAATGGGGAGGATATTGGGGCGGACGTTTACGATGAACCGGAAGAAGAGATTGTTTTGCCGGGGGAAGATGATGTCGGGAACGGTGGTGTCGGGAACGGTGGTGTCGGGAACGGTGGTGTCGGGAACGGTAACGTTGGGAGCGATAATGCGGGGGACGGATCAAAGCCGTTTTTGTATTATGAGTTCGGCGGGAATGCCGAAGAGTCGGACGGCGGCGGGGAGGATAAGGGATATGTTTGCAGGGATATGGAAATTCGGGTGGGGGTGCTTGACGAGTACGGCGGTGTGAGCGTTGACGGAGACGGCGTGACGGCAGGGTTTGCTATGGATATTCCCGAAGATGTTGAGCTGTCCGGGAATACCGGGTTAAGGGACGGGGTCAAGGTAATGGAGATAGGGGGCTTGCTGTGGCGTGCCGAACAGGGGTACGACCCGTCAAATATGAAAAGGGACATGGTTTCCGGGCGGACGGTGACGGTGTATGAAGAGAAAGAGGGGGACGGCAGCTGCGGATATGAATATATGCTCCATTCATCCGTACCCGACAGCGGCAGTGAGAGCGGGGTGTATGAGACCTATACTTACATTATCGGGCGGGGGGAGTATATGGGAAGCGTTTCTTTTATGGCGGGGGCGTTTGATGAGGGGGAAATGGATAGAATGGTAAAGTCGGCCGAGATAAGGGAGAGGGAGTGAAATTTGCACTGATGTGTGAATTGGTTGCATAGTAAAACTGCATAAATTTACGGGGAGATTTTGTGCAGGTATACAAAAATGTGCATTGGTGAAAATTATTTGCGTAAAGCTATTGACATAAGGTGAAAAGTGTGATAAAATAATATTACAAGGAAAATTTAAATTGCAGAACGCTTCGTGCAGTATGGTGCGGAGCTAATGAGCGAGGTAATATTTCCGTTCGGGTCGGTGAGATGTCTAAGTAAACGCCGATTTGACAGCCTTATTAAATTATTGTTGTTTTGCAAAAGCTGTGCAGGGCGGGTTTGTTGGGGTAAGGTGGGAAATGCCGGGATTGGGAATGGTGATGTTTGGCGGGTTACGTGGGTTTTTTGGTGTGAGGGGAGAAATGCCGGGATTGGGAATGGGTGTGCTTGGCGGGGTAACGGGGTTGTTGGAGTGAGTGGGGAAATTCCGGGATTGGGAATGTGTATGTTGGGCGGTTTTCTGCGGTTTGTTAAGGTAATGTAAAAAATGCGGGTGTTTGCGGAAGGATATGGTTGGCGGTTTTCGGCGGTTTGTTAAGAACGGCGAAAATCCCGCCTCCTGCTTCTAACAGAGAGGATTGTTGATAATGAATAAAAATTTAGCGAACGGTGAGCTTAGTCTGATGAAGATAATATGGGACAATTCCCCGGTGAAGTCGGGGGAAGTGGTGGCGATTGCGGGGGAGACGCTGGGGTGGAAAAAGTCAACGGTTTACACGGTAGTGAAAAAGCTGACGTTAAAGGGGTATATCAAAAGCGAGAATGCGGTGATAACGGCGGTGAAGAGCCGTGAGGAGGTCATGCACAACAGGTCGGAAGAGCTGATAGAGAGAAGTTTCGGCGGTTCGCTGCCCATGTTCCTGACGGCGTTTTTGCAAAAGGAACGGCTGACGAGGGAAGAGGCGGAGGAACTGAAAAAACTGATAGACGAATACACGGAGGAAAAATAAAATGGGGAGACTGTTTTACAATGCGGTAAATATGAGCGTTACCGGGGGCGTGATAATTATTGCGGTAATGCTGCTGCGGATTTTGTTCAAAAAGCTGCCGAGGAAATATTCATATGGGCTGTGGGTGATACCTGCGGTGCGGCTGCTGTGTCCTGTGGCGGTGTCCTCGGCGGTGAGCGTGTTCAATCTGTTTAATATATTCGGGGCGAATGTGAACGAGAACAGAATGGAGTATATACCGTCGGCTTCGGCGTCCTCGGCGGTGTATCGGGAGGATATGACGGCGGGGGACGGGGAGAACGGCGTAAATCGGGCAAGCGAGGAGAATATAACGGAAAACGGCGGCTCGGAGGGAGCGGCTGACAGCGTTGGCAGGGTCAACGGAAATGAAATTCCCGGAGATGGGGATATGCAAAGGGGAGAGAATGAGGGGTCAAACGGTGTTAAAGGAAAGGAATGGGGCTTGGGGGATATTGCCGCTGTGATATGGCTTATAGGGGCGGGCTGTGTTCTTGTATGGACGGGGGCAAGCTGGGAGAATGTACGGCGGCGGGTGAAGAATGCGGAGGACGGCGAGGGAATGTATATCTGCGATAACATTGAAACACCGTTTGTTTTCGGGATAATACGCCCGAAAATATATGTCCCCCGAAATTTAAGCGGGGAAGACCTGCGGTGCGTTATGGCTCACGAGAGGACGCATATAAAAAGAGGCGACCATATTGTAAAGCTGCTGTGCATACCCATAACGGCTGTTCACTGGTTCAATCCGCTGGTGTGGATAGGCTGCCGCCTGATGACGGACGATATGGAACTTAGCTGCGATGAGCGGGCGTTGGCGGAGTTGGGGAATGAGGAGAAAAAGGCGTATGCCAATGCGCTGCTTAATATGTCGGTAAAGCAAAACAGGCTGTTTTTGGGAGGTGCATTAAGTTTCGGGGAGTCGGGGATAAAGGGGCGCATCAAAGGGATACTGGGGGCGAAAAGTCCCAAAAAGGCGGCGGTCATAGGGGCGGCGGCTGTTATAGCGGTTTCGGGGGTGTGTCTGCTGACCAATGCAAAAGGCGGCGGGGTAATAAATTTGGGAAGTTATGAAAATATCCGCCTTGTTTCCGCCGAGGGGGCGGAGTGGTACTCTTCCGCCGAGATAGAGGGGCTTATTGAGGCGGTGGACGGCATAGAGCCTGTAAGGGTGGGCGCGCCCGAAAATGCGCCGCAGGAATTTCTCTTTTCCCTTAGTTTTTATAAGGGGTCTCTTGCCGTTGCCGCCCCTGACACGGCAAGGTTTTACAAAAGCGAGACCGAAGAGGGCGGGGATGAATATTACATACAGCTGCAAAAGTCGGTACATGACCCGAAGTACAGCTACTACATGATAAGTGAAGAGGAATTTGAAAGGGTCTGTGAAAAGTTCTCGGAGTATGCGGTACACAGTTTCACGGCGGTGGTTACGGGGGCGGCGGATATGGAATATACTCTTGTTCCCTCCTCGGACGGCGAGCCGTATATGTTCTTTGATTTCAGCACGCTAAGTTACAATGCGTCCCCGGAAGTTTTCGGGGAAGGCGAAAGTATCACCGTTAAAGCCAAGGGCAATTTTGACCCCGGGGAGAGGGTGAGGGTGACATATTACGGAAATGACATGGAAAATGCGGTGCTTGAAAGGATAGAAGACACACGGT
>JAMOZU010000318.1 GCA_023667745.1 Ruminococcus sp. | reverse complement strand
AAAGGTCTGCGGGAGGATATTTGAGATAACGCCGGGGATGGTGGAGGAGTTCGGCGGAGGGTTCGAGGGGTATCTTGAAAAGAAAAAGTCGAGGGCGCAGGCGGCGGAGACCGAGAAAGCCGCCCAAAAAAGCGAGCGTGAACAGGCTGTTCGTGAAGAGAAAAAGGAGAACGCTTACCGTTCAAAGGAGCAGCGGGCGGCGGCGGCGCAGAGGCGGCAGCGGATAAAGGAGCTTGAACGGCTTATAGAGGAGCTTGAAAAGAAGATGGAAGTTGTGGCGGAGGAGATGATCTCTCCGGAAGTCACGGCGGATTTCAAGGTTATGAATGAGAAGTGCGCCGAATACGAGGAGCTGAAAAGGCAGTCGGGGGAGCTGACGGACGAATGGGTGGAGCTTTGTGAGGAAGAGTGACGGGGGTGTTCGGGAAAAATATAAGGGAGCGGGAAAAATGGAAGTTAAGTTTTACACGGTGAAAAAGATAGAGGGGGAATATGCAACGCTTGCAAGCGACAATGGAGATGAGCTGTTTATTGCAATGGCGTTGCTGCCGGAAGAGACGGATATTGGGGTAAGGCTCAAATGGGAGGATATGGAGTATACGGCGGTGGGATAGTACATAAGGCGGCTTTGGGGGCTTTGGGTTTTGGGGAAAATGTAAAAAGGCGGTATTTTCAAGTTGAAGATAAAGGGAATTATTTTTGATATAGACGGCACGCTGACCGACAGCATGGGCGTATGGGCGGAGTCGGACGAGATACTGCTGGGCAGGCGGGGGATAGCCTACAGCAAAGAGGTCTCGGAGGCTATGAAAAGTCTGCATTTTATGTCCGCATGTGAGTATCTGAAGGAGAGGTTTTCCCTGGCGGAGAGTGCGGATGAGATAGGGGATGAGATAACGGAGATAGTGAGGGATAAATATTTTCACGAGGTAAAACTGATGCCCGGCGTGTTGGAATTTGCAAGGGAGTGCCGGGAGCGGGGGATAAAGATGTGTGCCGCCACCTCAAACAAAAGGGAGCTGGCGGAGGGGGTGCTGAAAAATAACGGGGTTTGGGAGTATCTTGAATTTCTTGTGACATCAGACGAGGTAGGGTCGGGAAAGGAAAGTCCGGATATATTTTTTCGGTGCGCAGGACTTCTGGGGACAGAGCCGCAGGAGACGGCGGTGTTTGAGGATTCCCCCCATGCGGCGAAGACCGCTTATGAAAACGGGTTTTACACGGTGGGGGTGGACAGCGGACATTTCGGGGATTTTGAGAGGCTGGAGGGGATATGCAGTTTACGTGTAAAGGGGTTCGGGGAAGTGCTTGGGGTCGGGATTTTATTTGAGTGCGAAAATATGCGGGAGGAAAAACCGCTTTAAATAAACAGAGCAGTGAAGATAGGAAGGTTTATCATATGTGCTGCTGCGGAGGAATGTAAATATGATTCGATATGCAGATGAACAAGATTTTGATATATTGAAAAAATATGATAAACATATTCAGGCAGCCGAATTGCAAAAAAGCATAGCCGATAAAAAAGTGTTGATCATATTTAATAACGAATTTAACGGATGGCTGCGGTACAATTTATTCTGGGACAGTATACCGTTTATGAATATGCTGTATTTACTCGAAGATTTCAGAGGAAAGGGATATGGCAGACAGTTGGTTGATTTCTGGGAAAGGGAAATGCAAAGCAGACGGCACAAGATTGTAATGACTTCAACACGGTCGGATGAACAGGCGCAATTCTTTTACCGAAAAATCGGATATGTTGACTGTGGCGCACTGCTGCTGCCGGGTGAGCCGACGGAAATAATTTTGTCAAAGAGTCTGACTTAACGGCAATTTTGTATTCACGGAACAGCGAACAGGAACATAATTCCGAAAAAGAAAAATTATTTAAAGAAAAAAGGTGAACCGTATATGCCTGAGTTCGGATATAAAATATCGGGAATGGCAGGGGCTGAAAGGTACTTTGAAGCCGAGAGGCTTCTGGATATAAAGCTCAAGGGATTTGAAAAGGGCAACGCCGCATTTGAGGCGGACGGCTCAAGGCGGCAGGAATACATAAAAAATGAAGAGGACGGAGAGGAAAAAAAGGTAACGCTCGTAAAGAATGTCACAGAGAGCGGGACGCTTGTCTTCTCGAATTTCGAGCTGAAGTTTTTCAAGTTCGGGGGGAGGATATTCTATTTATGGGATATTCTGCCGACGGTAATTATGGGGCTGTTCTGGTGGCGGGTGTTTCCCCGGCTGATGAGCGGGGTCATAGGGTATGTGCAGATGGGGATAATTCAGGCGTTGGCGGGGGCGGCATGGTTCGGAGCGGGGATATTGATAGGGAAGATATTTGAGCGGATAGAAAGCAGGGAACATAAAGTGCTGAAAATTCTCTTTGTCCCCTACAGGACAAAGCTCAGAACACAGTTTCTCCTGCGGGGGGGAGCGGTCACGGTGATAGGGCTGCTGTACGCCTTTACAAGGCTGTTTGCGGGTTTGCAGGGGTACCAGATAGCAAGATTGTTTTTTACATATCCTATCATTGCGCTGGCGGTCAGCGTTATCCCTTTGTTTATGAAAGGGAGGAGGGAGCGATGAAAAAGGTTCTGGTGGGCATGAGCGGCGGAGTTGACAGCTCGGCGGCGGCGGTGATACTAAAGGAGCGGGGATATGATGTGACCGGGTGTACTTTGCGGCTTTACGATAACGCCGACATCGGGGAAAGCAAGGAAAAAGGCTGCTGTTCCGCCGATGATGTATCGGACGCCAAAAGCGTTTGCAGGAAGATAGGCATTGACCATATCACCCTTAATTTCGGCGAGTATTTCAAGCGGCATGTAATGAAGCCTTTTGCGGAGGAATATATAAGGGGCGGCATTCCCAACCCCTGCATAGAATGTAACAGGCATATAAAATTTGATATGATGCTGAGGCAGGCGGAACTGCTGGGGTTCGATTACATCGCCACGGGGCATTATGCAAGGATAGAGGAAAGGGGCGGAAAATATGAACTTCACCGTTCGGGGGACAGGAGAAAGGATCAGACGTATGTGCTGTGCTATATGAATCAGTACCGGCTGGGGCGCACGCTGTTTCCTTTATGGGACATAACAAAAGAGCAGACAAGGGAACTGGCGGAGGCTCGGGGGCTGATAAATTCGGGAAAACCGGACAGCCAGGATATATGCTTTGTCCCGGACGGGGATTATGTTAAGTTTATAGAGCGTTTTTCGGGTCACGTACCCTGCGGGGGAGATTTTTTGGGGGAGGACGGCAGGGTCATGGGCAGGCACAAAGGTTACGTAAATTACACCATAGGGCAGAGAAAGGGCTTGGGAGCGGCGTTCGGCAGGCCTGTATATGTTACGGGGAAAGACCCCGAAAAAAAC
>JAMOZU010000317.1 GCA_023667745.1 Ruminococcus sp. | reverse complement strand
AAGTAATAAAGTTGTCAAACGTTCCTGCGGGCAGTCCTTGTGCGCCGTAGAGCGTTTTGGCATAAGCCACAAGCTCGTCCATCAGCACAAGGCAGGGTCCGCATGCGTCAAACAGATTTTTCAGCTCTTCCGAACCGGGAGCGACCCCTTTTTTATCCGCCTCTTTTACATAATCATACAATTTGGGGTCGCCTGCTGATTCCGCAAGCTGCGCCGCCATTTCGCCCCATAAAGTGTTTATGGTTATACCGGGGAAATTCTGCGGTCTTTTGGATTTGGTCGGATTGAGTGCAGTACCCACAAGAACAGCCACGTTTGCTTTGGGAATGCTGCTCACCCCCGCTCTTTCCAGAACAGGCTTGATATTCGGTATCTTTTCAATGGGAGTTTTCCCCCGGAGCAGATGGAAGAGTGCAAGCATGCTGTGAGTCTTTCCGCCGCCGAAAGCGGTTTTCAGCTGAATAACCGGGTCTCCGTCCTTGCCGCATACACGCCTTACCGCCTGTTCCAGAAGCCCCGTCAGACCCTCGGTAATATATGTGCGTGAAAAAAACTCCACCGGGTCGCGGTATTCATATGCTCCCTCTCCCCGTGCTACCTGCGCTATGTCGGCGGCAAATTCGGCTTTCTTATACCGCCCCTGCGCCACGTCCGGGTGGGGTCGTATTACGTCCCGCCAGCAGGGAAGTCCGCTTAAAGGCATACTTTCAAGTATACCGGTCTTTTTCACTGCGGCGGCGGGAATATCCTCTGTGCGGCCGGCAGCTGTAGAGCCGTTCTCGCTGCCGTAGCGGAAGGTGCGCAGCAAGCGGCGTATCTCCTCCGCATTGTCCGAATCAAGCTGATCGCATACCCGTGACATGGTGTCAAGGGCCCGCCATGTATCATCGTCGGTAAAATCGTTCCCGCCCAGATGAGCCAGTTTGTTGCGTACGCCTATCAGTTCTTTTGACCAAGTGCGGCAGTCGATGGGCAACTTTTTGCGGAATATATTCTGCCAGTGAATATCAAACAGCAGCAGACAGCGGGCAATATCCAGCGAATCCACCAGTTTTGCCCAATCTCCCGACATGGGCAGATCCCGCTTTTGCTCATCATAGAGAATATCCATCACGCCGTCCTGCCACCAGTATTTTCCCAGTTCATTGCTAAGTTCCCTTGCTATGTAAGGCGCCATTGAATCCAACAGAAAGCGGAAACCTTTCTGAATAAGCGTATAATTTTCAGCCATTGTTATTCCTCCTCATCCGTAAACAGCGACTGCTGCGTTACATCATTCTGTGTCTGCGACGACATCTCGGCAGCCTTGCTTTGTACGTCCTGCCATGCGGCTATAAGAGAATTGTAAGCATATGCCTCGGCAGTCCAACCTCTCCGCTCGGCTAAAGTAAACAGGCGGTAGGCAAGAGCCTTTGCCCGCTCCGGCTCGGAGGTGAAAAACTCCTTTACTGTCCTTGCCGCTCCCATAATGCCGTCCGTTTCCATGGCATGAGTCAGCTGCTGGGTCAGAAGCCATATCCCCTTGCTGCGGTCTGTTTCCATGGAAATTTCCTCACGCCTGAGCAGCCGTACATTCCCCTTTTCCGAATAGAGAATGCCCTCTGCCCGCAGCTTGTCAACGCTTGTGTTTTTCGCCCGGGCAAGTACGTCCGCCTCGCCGAATTTTATCTCGCCGAACTCGCACTGGGTGTACAGTTCCACGCAGAAGCGGCTTTCCTTGTCAAGCTCTCCGTCCTGCTCGTTGAAGTAAAGGTCAAGCTCCCCGTTTATTATCTGCAAAGCCGCTCGCACGCTCATAGGCGTGCCGTCCGCTTCGAGCACTGCCGAAAATCTTGAATATACCCCCATTCCCGGACCTATGGCAGACTGCGCCAGATCCACCGGGGCAATGTTGCTTGCCTGGAGCTTTTGGAGAGCGGGCTTTAATTCCCGTTTGAGGGCGTTTATAAAATCCCTGCGGGTGCACATGGGTGCGTCCGGGTCACGTTTGCGGCAGACAAGGACTATGGATGAGGCAAGGGCGTTTGTGCCGCTTGCAACAGAACGGTTTGCCATTTCCGTTCGCATTGGTAAAGTACCGGTAATAGTAAATCCTGCTTTGATAATAGCTGTCAGCATGGTTTCCCAGCCTGTGGAGGCTGTTTTGTCCTTGTCCTCGTCCGTTTCGCTTTGCTTGTAAGCGTAGTATATGGTTACCGGCACATCATCCCTTGCATATTTATATATCTGTTCGCAGGTGTGAAGCATTCCGTTTTCAAAAAAATCCCTTGCCTTTTCAACGCTGCCCTCAAACCGGTAGGGCGTGGCAATAAGTTCTTCCTTTTTGGGAACAAGCATGGTGCGGAACAAGTCGGGGTAAATGCCCTTTAAAGACTGCCGCAGCCATACATAAAAAAAATCGGACAGATCGGCATAACCGATATTGTCGTAATAGGGCGGGTCGGTGGAGACCATAATATTTCGCAGATCACAGTCGCTTTGTGCGTCAAACTGTGCAACTTCTCCGGTTTTGCCGACAGGAAATTCACTCACAGATTTATAAACCCATTCGAGCATATTTGAATAACTGCCGGACGATGTACAAAACGGATTTGCTTCGGAATAATCCCAAACCATAGGAATCGCTTGACGACCAAATGTATTACGCATTTTTTCGCCGGAGTTATGCCACGAACAAATCGATGAATGATAATCAGCCATTTTATCAACCACAAACGCCAGATACACCCCCACAGCCTGCCCATATTCCTCCGAGCCGCCGTCCTCAATTACTTTCTTTTGTGCCTCGTTTACAAGTTGGCTGAATGTTGTGAGGGCAGTTAGTTGACGGTTGGTAAAAAGACTGGAGTAAGTTGTGTAACCATAAAGCGGAAGTTGGTCAGCTGCTTTTCCAATCAGTTCACCGTTAGGAATATTAATAGGAGCTAAAACGTCAGCAATACTGATTTGTTCATCTGTAGGTGATAAATATATTCTTCCGCCTGTATCTTCTGCTACAATAGCCATAAGCGAACGTGATATTCGCCCTTCTAATCCCTCTGATTTGATGTATTGTCCGAGTATAGCTTCACCGCACCGTACACACTTAAATTGCCCTCTTGCTACTTTAGGTGAATCTGGTATAGCCGTTCCATGTTTTATTGTATAATGAATTTTCTTATCCTCAAAAATCGGCTGTATATATGTTTCTTTACCTTTTTTCTTGGAAAGAACAAAATTTCCGGCAAGAGGAGCTTCACACCCGCACGCCGGATTTGGACACTTTACCGTTCTTGCCCATATCCATGCAATGACAGTATGCTCTTTCCCTTGTTCGTCCTTTACCTTGGGGTACAAATGCCCTATCCGCTCAAACGCCCGCTTTTTCATCCACTCGCCGTAAT
>JAMOZU010000316.1 GCA_023667745.1 Ruminococcus sp. | reverse complement strand
GTATATTCTCAAAGACATTAACCTGAAATGGCGTATCGGCGAGAAAATGGCTCTTGTGGGGCGGAACGGTTCGGGAAAGTCAACGCTGATAAAGCTGCTGTGCAGGCTCTACGACCCTACCGAGGGGGAAATTACCCTTAACGGCATTGACATTCGCAAGTACAGCACCAAAGATTACACCGACCTTTTCTCGGTGGTTTTTCAGGACTCGGCTCTGTTTTCATTTTCCATAGGAGAAAACGTTGCCGCAGATACCGAATATGACCGCACCCTTGCGGAGGAATGCGCACGCCGCGGGGGATTTTCCGAACGTCTCGACCAATGCCCCAATGGGCTTGACACCTGCCTTTACAAGGATTTTGACGATAGGGGAGTGGAGATTTCCGGGGGAGAGGCGCAGAAACTCTGCCTTGCACGGGCGGTTTACAAGGGCGCACCTTTTATCGTCCTTGACGAGCCTACAGCCGCACTTGATCCCATTTCCGAGTATGACATCTACACCAAGTTCAACTCCATTGTGGACACACGGACGGCGGTGTACATCTCCCACAGGCTCTCCTCCTGCCGCTTCTGCGATGATATAACCGTCCTTGACAAGGGGCGTATCGTTCAGCGGGGAAGCCATGACAGGCTTGTATCGGAAGAGGGGGTATATTCAAAGCTGTGGAACGCTCAGGCGGAGTATTACAAGAGGCAAGAGGAGAGGGGGAGGAAGATGTGATAACAGGGCGGGAGGAAAATTTTTGCACGGGAATCAATTTTCATAAAATAAGCCGATTTTCAAAAATTGTTTTTGGGCATACCATTATAAGACGCAGTATTTTCCCACGCCGCAGGCGGGGGAAAATACCGCATTTTTCAAAAATTGATTTCCGTGAAATTTTTGGAAAACGGCTTGACAAATGAGGGGGGAGGGTGGTATAATAAATGTAACAAAGGAAATGCAAAGGACTGAGGGCAGATTGCAGAACAGTTTGAAGGAAAAAAATACCAACAGCAGAAATATGGCAAACGGACTGCGCAAAAGCTCGTCTGTCAAATTAACAGATGACGATAAATCCCATATTTTGAACGAAATTAAAGCAATCAATGCAAATCCAAAAGTATTCAGATTTCGTGACGGTTTTGGTAGCGGATATTCTGATGAACGAGATATAATATTTGTAAGTTCTAATGTCTTTCCATCTGATGAAGGTTCGCTTCACCCACGGGATTTAATGAGTGAACGAGCAGTGCTTGCTCATGAATATTATGGGCATAGGGTATACCGAGGCACAAAACTTGAAAGAGGGGCATGGAATGATGAGTTCAGAGCAAGTTACATGGCTGCAAAAAATTGTCCGAATTTAAGTGATGATGACCGTAGGTATTTGATCCTTGACGCTATAGAAAGAGCCAAGGAAGCGGGAGTTACGATCAAATATAATGTTTTTATAAGGAGTGTGTTATATGGATAAAAAAATGGATGAAAAAGGATTTGCTGCTGTAGACCGTTTTTTAGATGAAATATTTGAAAGCGGGAAATCGGATACGGTTTGTCCTTACTGCAAGACTAAGCTTCAAGTTTCAACACACAACACTTCATATGAAGTAAGATGTCAAACCGATAAGTGCTTGAAGGAAACGTTTCGCGGAATTTAAAGGAACGATTGCAAAATTAACCGCCTGTAACAAGGCGGTTTTTGTGTGCCGGAAAACAAAAAGGTGAGGTTATACGGTTCAATTATTGTTTCATTAAAAAATGAGCGGTTTTTTTAATCTCTTTTTAATGAAATTTTAATTGATTTTTACGGGAGAGTGTGTTATAATTATATTATGGTTTTTTTTGCCCTGTTTGGAAAAGTTTCGGCGGCGGACGGTTCGTTGGGAAAAGTGTTTATTGTAAATTTTTTACGGAGGATATGTTATGAAAATAAAAAAATTAATTTTGACCGGGATATTGTCGGTTGCGGCGGCTGTAATGACGGCGGGCTGTTCGGCAGGGGAGAGCGGTGCAGAGGAAAGCGTTACGGAAAATGCGGCGGAAGAGGTAAGCGTCCCCGAAACGCCCGCCGAGGAAAGCAGTACGGAAAGTCCGAGGGTTTCGGATATGGATATGCTCGAAAGGCTGTATAAAGAGGACGGATATATTGTCCTGTATTCCGACGGCGTTATCGGATATATGAGCAAGGACGAGGCGGACATTTACAAGATGTATTACAGTTACAGGAACGTATTCACCGACGAGGCTTACGAGGCGATAAACAACGAAGCCGAAGGGAGGTTTTCCTCAAAGGAAGAGTATGTGGCGGAGTATATGGAGGTAAGCTCCAACCAAAATTTAAGCGATTATTTTGACGAGCATGGGAATTACACCGGTGAGATTCCCGAAACCGCCGTTCTCATAAGCATTTTTGAGCCTGTTGAAAAGGCGGACAGGACGGACTTGACGGAGGCGGGATTTTACGCTTCGGGGAAATGGGCTTTGGAGCAGCTGAGGGAAAGCGGGGAAACACGGCGGCAGATGATGGAGAAAGCCGAGAGCGAGGGCGTTAATTATGTGCTTCCGGTGTATGATATGTTTGGCAAAAAAGCCGAGGCGTTCTTTTTCTGGACTCCCCATGAAAGCGATGAGACGATAACGGTAAAGGCAAAGACCGCCCTTGATACCGACTGAGCCTGTGAATTAAAAATGACCGAAAGGATTCTATCTATGAAAGCTGCAATTAAAAAGCATCCTATGATTTTCAGCCTGGCACTTTATACAGTGCTTTTCGTTATTTTTTACATACTCAGTCTGGGAGATAACCCGTATATTCTCGTAGAGGATTCGGATATTATGAACCAGACCATTCCGCAGGCATTGAGCCTTAAACGGTTTTATTCGGAGTTGCTGTCCGGAAATTTTGCGCCTATGGACTATAATGTGTTGTTTGGGTCTGAGCAGTTTTTTTCAATGGGAATGCCTTTTAATCCGTTTAATTTGATACTTGTTTTCCTGCCGGAAAGCGCAGTGATATATTATATGAAGATACTCTGCACAGTCTGTATGTACGCCGCAGGAGCAGGGGCTGGGGTGCTGCTCGGGCATATGGATATAAAGCCGGAGGCAGCTGCGCTGTCAGCTGTTATGTACGCATTTTCACCCTATGTTTTCAGCAGGGGTCTGATTTTCCACTTCTTTATTCCGGCGGTCGCAATGTTCCCTTTTATGATAATGGGAATGGAGCGCATATTTCAGGGGAAAAGCATAAAAGCACTGCTGATATCCACGCTTGTTTCCGTGCTTGTAAGCGGATTTTATATGTTCGTATATCTGCTTGTGCTGACGGTGATATATGCGTTTGTCAGAGTCGTGTTTATGAAAGAGGGGGGCTTTTTTAAAAGACTTTGGAAATACGGTCGGAGAGGGGGGCTTG
>JAMOZU010000315.1 GCA_023667745.1 Ruminococcus sp. | reverse complement strand
CCTAGGGTTGTCCCCCCCACTCCCCCCTTTCCTTCACCCTAACCCCACCCCCGGGCTGCCGCTTGGTAAAATGCTGAAATATTACCGTATACTTCCCTTATCGGGGGTTCGGCAAGGGACTTACTTTGCAACAGTAATTTCCCGCTTATGTCTTACGGTCGCTTAACTAACTATTAATTATTAACTATTAACTATTAACTATTTTTTTGTGACCTTTACGAATGTTGCAGCAAGCCCGATAAGTCCCGCCAAGTCAACTGCCGCTATCACCCACTTGGCAAAACCGGGAAGTTTTATGCCGATAATACCGCTCACACCTAAAACCAACGAGCTTACGCCTGTCAGCATAAGGCTTATTACGTATATCAGCCGGTATTTCTTATCCATATTACCACACTCCGTTTTATCGGACAGGTATTTTCCCCGCCTACGGCGGGGAAAATACGTTAAATCGGTATCTCCCTTAATAGTATTTTGCATCATCGTTGAGGACCTCGTGTAGTTTTTCTATGTCCTCCAGAACCTTCCCCGCTCCTGCCGCAACGCAGTCAAGGGGACTGTCGGCGATTATTACGGGCATTCCCGTTTCACGGTTGATGAGTTTATCCAGTCCTTTTATAAGTGCGCCGCCGCCTGCAAGGGTTATCCCTTGGTCGATTATGTCCGCCGCCAGTTCGGGGGGGGTTTTTTCGAGGGTGGTTTTTATTGCGTCCACTACGTGGGTAAGCGGTTCGGCGAGGGCTTCCCGTATCTCCGCTCCGGTGACGGTGATGTTTTCCGGAAGACCGTTTAAGAGATTCCGCCCTTTTATCTCCATATCCTCTTCCTTTTCATGCTCCGGGGGATATGCGCTGCCGATGGCTATTTTAACGTTCTCCGCTGTCCGCTCGCCTATAAGGAGGTTGTATTTTTTCTTGATATAGTTGATTATTGCGTTATCGAATGCGTCCCCTGCGATACGAACGCTCCGTGAGGTGACTATCCCTCCCAGAGAGATGACTGCCACTTCCGACGTACCGCCGCCTATATCCACTATCATAGACCCCGTCGGCTCTGACACCGGAAGACCCGCTCCTATAGCCGCCGCCATAGGCTCTTCTATTATGTTTACCCGCCTTGCTCCCGCATTTTCCGCCGCTTCTTTTACGGCTCTCCGCTCCACGGCGGTGACCCCGGAGGGAATGCAGATTATAACGTTGGCTCTCGTGAAGAAAAAGCTGCCCCGAAGAGCTTTCTGTATAAACTCGTCCAGCATGGCGGAGGTTATCTCGAAATCGGCTATAACCCCGTCTTTTAAGGGGCGGACGGCGGTTATCGAGCCGGGAGTCCTGCCTATTACCTCTTTTGCCTCCTGCCCCACATATTTCGGTTCTTCCGTCCTCGAATCCACCGCCACCACCGACGGCTCGCGGATAATTATTCCTTTCCCTTTCATGTAAACAAGGGTATTTGCGGTGCCAAGGTCGATACCTATTTCTTTTGTGAACAGCATTGTCATCTTCTCCTTAATTTTGTAAATCTCTGCGTTGGGCGGCATTTTTCCCGCCGTAGGCGGGAAAAATGCCTTATTTCTCTAAGTCTATTTTTGACAGTAAAAGTCTTATTATTACAATTTGCAGGGGAGTTTCCCTCTTTCGGGATAAACCGAGCTTGTCTCCCCAAATTCGGGAGCTACATTTTTATTATATCACAAAATTTTCTTTCACACAACATTTTTTTGAAATTTTAACCGTTTTGTTATTTGTTACAGAATGTAAAATTTTGGGGTTAGCCCCGGGCAATCGGATGGTACTGAATATTACATTCGGTATAATCCGTAAAATATCATCGGGGGACAAAAGGCAGGAGGCTAAAATCCCCCGCAAAATCTTGCATAATTTTATTTTTCGGGAAATAGTTCGGAAGATACAAAGAGAACGGGAAAATGTAAAATTTTTATGAACCTGCAAAGACAATTCGGAGAACGTGTTATGAACTGTCATTCTCTGTCGAAGGTCACGGTCACGCCCAGTTTATCGCCGTACTTTTCGCTGTAGCTTTTGGCAGCTTCCTTTATTTTCTCCCGCAGCTCCTCATCGCTTATGGGGAACTCATAGGGGACTGCCAGGTCGAATATCATATGTTCGCTGCCGTCCTCATTATGCTCATGGGCATGGGAAATGTCGGCGGTCATATGCTCGTTCCGCAAAAGGGCAATGCGGAAATCGTGGATATGAAGCCGTTCGTCCACCGCTTTCAGGGCGGAGCGCATATATGCCCTGCACTGCTGCTCGCGGCGGTTGTCAACGTCCACGGGGTCTGTGTGAATGGTCATGGAAATGCCCAGCTTGTCGAAAATCTCCCGCTCAACTCCGTCTATCACCTCGTGAATTTCTTTTAGCCGCTCATCGCTGCGCACCTCCGCATGACAGCTTGCTATTTTCTTTGACGGTCCGTAGCTGTGTACCATAATATCGTGAACGCCCAAGATACGCTCACGGGACAGGATAATTTTCCGTATGTCCTCCAATACGCCGCTGTCTGCGGGCTTGCCGAGAATATCGTCGGTGGTGTCCTTGAAAAGGTCATACCCCGACTTTAACACGAACAAGGACACCAACACGCCGCATATGCCGTCTCCGGGGAGTTTTGAAAATGCGGAGAACACCGCTCCCGCAAGGGCGGCTGATGTGGCAATGACATCATTGCGGCTGTCTCTGGCGGAGGCTTTAAGGGCGGGAGAGGATATAATGTCCCCTATCCTGCCGTAAAATTTCCCCATCCACAGCTTTACGGCAATGGAAATGCCCATGGCGGCGGCAAAGGGAAGAGTTACCGTTACTTTTTCGGGAGAGAATATCTTTTCTCCCGACTCAATAAGCAGCTCTATGCCAACGCCCACTATCATCATAGACAGGAAAAAGCTGGTAAGATATTCCGCCCTTTCGTGACCGTAAGGGTGATCCCTGTCTGCGGGCTTTGCCGCCATTTTGCAGCCGATAAGGGTAACGATGCAGCCTGCGCTGTCCGACAGGTTGTTAAACCCGTCCGAGACTATGGAAATGGACGAGGCGGCTGTTCCTATGATATATTTTGCGGCAAAGAGGACAATGTTGCAGACTATCCCCGTGACCGCCGCCAATGTGCTGTAGGCGGGGCGGTTTTTTGCGGGAGCGTCCCCGTTTTCGGGATTTATGAACAGTTTTATGAGCAGGTTTGTCATGGCTGTTTCCTTTCGGGAAATAGTTTATTATATTGTAACTCTTTAATTTTATGGTTATTGTGAGTGATATGCACCCTGACGGGCGGCGGCATACTGCGCACGGCTGCGCCGTGCACGAATATGCCGCACCGCCGCCCGACCTTGTTATACTAATCCCATTTTAAAACATTGACAAAATCCAATTTCTAAGAGTAATGC
>JAMOZU010000314.1 GCA_023667745.1 Ruminococcus sp. | reverse complement strand
ATAGAAATCGTAAGACTGCATTATCATATAGTTAAATTCAAGGAACGTCAGTCCCCGCTCCATACGCTGCTTATAGCACTCGAATGTGAGCATCTTGTTTACCGAGAAGCACGCTCCCACTTCCCGCAGAACATCGATATAATTAAGGCTGAGAAGCCAGTCGGCGTTGTTTACCATTATCGCCCTGTCCTCGGAAAAGTCGATAAAGCGGCTCATCTGTTTTTTGAAGCAGTCGCAGTTGTGCTGTATGGTCTCCGGGGTCATCATCTTGCGCATATCCGATTTGCCGGAGGGGTCGCCTATCATGCCCGTGCCGCCGCCTATAAGGACTATAGGGCGGTTTCCCGCCATTTGCAGCCGCTTCATAAGGCACAGTGCCATAAAATGCCCCACATGCAAGCTGTCGGCGGTGGGGTCAAAGCCGATGTAGAATATGGCTTTTCCCTCGTTTATCATTTGGCTTATTTCCTTTTCGTCGGTGACTTGCGCTATAAGTCCCCGCCTTGTAAGTTCCTCGTATAAGTTCATGTTTTTACTCCTTTTCAACAGTTTTGTCCGGTAAAACGCCGGACGGATTTTTATACGTCTGTAAATCTTTTTACAGCAAATTTATCCTTTCATATGAAATGAAATCGTCGGGCGATCTCATTGTTATCACGACCTTTCAATGGTAGATGAATTTATTCAAATTTTCCCCTGTCTGCATTTCTATTCCTTGTAAAACCCGCCTCTGTGAAAATTTTCCGCCCCTGTTTTTTTTGCCGTCAGCCTGTATGTCACAACTCCGTCCGGGCAGACAAATTCCTTCACATAAGGCGAATCGTAAACATTGCCGGCGGGTGAAAATCCCCCTATATTTCTAAGGTCGCCCCCGCCCCGCACTGTTTCCAGCATGGGAAAAAGCAGCAACATGCTTTTGGAGCAAAAACCCCTGCCCTCGCTGTTTACCGGGCAGTCATAGGTGCAGCGGTAAATGTCCCCCGCCTCGTCTCCGTTGCGGCAGTGTCCCTCGGCTTTTCCGTTATGGGACACGCCTATGACCTCTATCTCAAATTCGTAATCCTCGTCGTACCACTTATTCATTTTATCCCGCCTTTTTCGGATAGCTTACATCATCGCTGTAACCGTGCAGCTCATCAAAAAATTCCCTTATGGCAATTATCCCCGCCGACCACAGAAAAGCCCTGGTTTTCTCGCTCATCTTGTCAAATTCAAGCCAGCAAAGCCCCACAAGCTTAGGCTCGCCCTCTACATCCGGGTCAACCCCGAGAGCAGGCTCACTGTCCCCTATATCTATCTGATAGTTGCAGTATATCCTGCCGTTATCCGTGACATCGGCAAATTCCCCCGGTTTTTTGACTATTTTCCCATCAACCCTGCATTCCTCTTTCAGTTCACGCAATGCCGTCTCCTCGGGTGTTTCCCCGGGTTCAATGCCTCCGCCGGGTAAACAGTAATATTCCTCACCGTTCACACAGTGTCTTGCCATAAGTATTTTCCCCCCACGCACTATGATGAACTGCGCCCTGCCCTTGTACATTTTATCTCTCACCTTTCATTGCCTTTACCGTATAAGTCGCCCCCCAGCCTTTCAGTATCAGAACATCGGAAAAACCCGCATTTTTTAATATATCCGTTTCATGCTCCTTTGTAAGGGGCGTGTCATAATGATAAAACCCGTTATCCGAAATATTCCCATTAACTTTAAGGCGTTTGTATTCTTCACGGTATTCCCTTTCAAACTCATCCGACTCCGCAAAGTAATCCGTCAGAATAAAATACCCTCCCGGCTTCAAAGCGGCAAGTATAGTAAACGACATTGAAATTGCAACATTCAGCTCTTGCAAAAATCATAAGGCTAAATTTTTGCAAGGCTTCATTGTCCAATTTCTAAAGTCGTTTACTATAGCTTTTTGTAAAGCCCTCTTTTCATCTCCCCTGTGAAATGGTGAAGAGACTCTACCGATACCGCTCCGTCAAATATGTTCTCGCCAAAGGGAACCTCGAAATACTACCCCCGAACCGCCGTTATATTTTTATCGGGAAATTTCGCAGCCATAGCCCCAAGCATTCCCGCCGACAAGTCCATCGCCGTAACAGCCGCCGTAGGGCATATTTTAAAATACTCCTCGAGTTCAAGTCCCGTTCCGCAGCCCAGATCAAGCAAGCTGCTATCGGGAGCGTTAGGCAGCTGCTACGCCGTAAACCGATAAAATTCCCCCGCTCCCTCTATCTCCGTCAGCATATGCTCATCATAGCCGCTCAGCCGTCTTTCAAAAAATTCCGACATCTCTTCAATCACAGTAATCCTTCTCCCAAATCAAAAAGCCCTCGGAATTTACGGAAACTCCGCAAATTCCGAGGGCGCATAACCGCTGTACCACCTCGGTTTATATCCCCGAAATTCACATCGGGAATACCTTTCACGAAACTTTAACGTGTTTCACTCGTACTGCCCTACTGTAATTTTCGGACAATCTGCTCGGGAATGTAGCTCCGCTGCGCCGCCGCCTCCTCGCACCCACCGGAGGCTCTCTGAAAAACGTTTGCCGCAGCGTTTGATTTCCGTCACCGCATTTAAATATTATGAAATTGTAAAATTTACCCTTAATAATAAAATTTCCGACTTACTGTCGGAAATAATTGGAGCAGATGACGGGAATCGAACCCGCATTTTCGGCTTGGGAAGCCGACGCACGAACCATTGTACTACATCTGCGGCTAGGGGCTGGAAAATAAGAAGCTGGAGACTAGAGAGTTGTTAAGATTTGTAACTCTTTCCTGCCTTACTTAACTGACAATACTTATTTTATCATATATTTTTGAATTTGTCAAGGGGTTTTTGAAAAAAATTTTCTTTTTTTTGGAAAAATTTTTTGATAGTCAGCCGAAAAATATTTCAAGCATCAGTAAAATTATCGGCTGATGGATAACGTATATCAACAGGGTATGCCTGCCGATAAAACCTATAACGCCCGATTTTACCCTGTAAAACCATTCGGGTAAGCACCGCCCGGAAACAGGCGCATATAAAGCGTTCCCCGCCAAGAACATAAAAAAATAGGGAATTACCGGGAAATAGTCCGAGCTTCTGAAATTCGCTCCCTTTATGCCTATGGGATAGAGAAAATCGCAGTCGGGCAGAGGTATGTTCACGCTTGTGAACAGCAGGTCTATCTCTCCGCCTTTGTAAAAATTACGCAGAACAAACCACAGCAGTACGGAGCCGATAAGCCGACCCTGCCATGGTATCTTATCAAGAAAAGGCTGAAGCAGCCCCGTAATGCACATACACGCTCCGAAGCAACTTATAACGCCGAAAACTATCAGCTCCGACGTCATAAAAACCGCCGTAACAACCGTTATCCCGAAGCCCAGTATGTACAACGCCGCTCCTCTTT
>JAMOZU010000313.1 GCA_023667745.1 Ruminococcus sp. | reverse complement strand
GCGAGTTGGAATACAGCAAGTAATTTTTAAGTGTGTTGTTCACAGTGGAAATTTGACATTTCGTAGCAAAATATAGAATTGCCTTCACAGTCCGCTTTAAGAGGCAAGAAGCAAGATGCAAGAAATACAACTTATGCTTTTGGGTCTGATTTTATACTAATCCCCATAATTCAATGAGGGATTAGTATAAACCTTCTTTCCCCCGCAGACAGTGGGAAAACACATAAAAAGGAATTTCAATTTTGACCGCTCCGTATACACAAAGCGGTTGATACTTTGAATCGATCCTCGCTCTTAATTCTTATCATAAAACATATTCCATTTGTCGATCATACGGTTCTGATTCTGCATGCTTCTTATCATACTCGCATGCGTCCGCACAACCTATTGAGCAATAAAACGCCTGACTCTCGGCAGCGGAGTGAGCGGAAATATACAGCTTTTTTGCGCCCTGTTTTCTTGCCCAATCTGCGGCAGCGTGAAACAGTGTTTTTCCTATCCCTTTTCTGCGCATATCTTCTGACACATGAAGTGAAGACAGGTCACAATAACGATTTTCTCCGCCGAAAAAACCGTTTTCCGCCGACACAAATCCCTTCAGCTTACCGTCAAAAAAGCCGCCGTAAACGAATCCGCCTGTGCGCACGGTATTGCGCAGGCAATCAATCAATATCCGATAGTCATCCTCCGTCCAGTCATCAATAAAAGGAGCGGAGCGAACGACCCAATTGCCGTTTTCCCGGCGCAGGCATTTATCCACTGCCTGACGGCGTATAAAAGCATGAAAAAGCTCACGTTCAATTTCCTGTTCCCGTAAAATTCTGTAGCTCATCATCATAATGCACTTTAGTTTTCCTTTCCAAATGCTGATTCATTGAATTACGCCCCAACAAAACCTTATCCAAAGTGATATTGCCGCTGTTCCTGCACCAACCGATGCAGCCGTCTTAATTCACTGCACAGCGTGTAGCGAAACACCAACCGTCCCCCTCCCCGTCTGTTACCCCCTTGCCTTCCTCCTCCCGAAAACCCGCCCATACGCCGTCTGTGCTGCCGGGAGTATGGCAGAAAGGAGCAATATGTCAACAAAATACTGAACGGCGTTTTTCACAACCCTCGGAGTTATCCACAAAAGAAAAGCGTCCCTCATGGCGTTGTCGCCGTTTACAAAACACATAAGGGTAAAATCCGGGGCGGTGAATGAGGTGTAGAGGATATACGACCGCAGGCAGATGTTGCATATCACCACTGCCAGCCCTCTTGCTATGGCGGCTCGGAAAATGTCGCTCCTCCGGGGACGTATCACCCGCTTGTAAAGCACAACGCCGTATATCACCCCCGTCAGCAGTTCCACCGGGATAAGCTGGGGCATATATCCGCGTGATGTTCTGTTGGCTATGATGTAGCCGATAACGTCTATCCCCAACGCCGCAAAGGCGCATACGACAGGACCGTAAAACATGCCTATAACGCATAAAGGCAGGCAGGTGAATACTATCCGCAGGTCGGGGGTAACGTCTATCCCCGCCGAGCGCAGGGCTATTCCCATAGCCATAAGCATGCCCGTCACCGCCAGCGTCCGAAGCTCCTTCATACGGGCGGCGGACTCGGAAAAAATATTAAAAAAGCCCTTCATTACTCTTCCTCCTTAAAATAAGTTCCCGAAAAATGCGCCTGCGCAGGCAGTCACACGGACATTATAAAGAGGTCAATGAAAAGCTCTTTTTATAATGCTCTATAAGCGGGATGCGGCTCACTGCACCGCAGCTTTCGCAGTTAAAGGGAGAATGTAAAAAGCAAAATTCTAACCTCTTACATCTAACCTCTGACTTCTAAAAGCATTTCGTTCCCGATACAACTCCCCGTCATCGGGACACTAAAGGAAAGGCAGATTTAAATTTATATTATGCGGTATTTTCCCCGCCATAGGCGGGGAAAATACCGTAAATCGGCACATTCCGATAACGCACAGTGACCTACTCTTGATAAGCAGATTTTATTAAATTTTTTTTATATCTTCCCCATTCGGGGAAGACATGACCGGCACGGTAACATCGGCTGACGACTCCGGACTCTAACATCTAACCTCCGGCGGCTTACAACTTCCCGTCATCGGGACACTGTAGGAAAGACTGATTTTAAATTTATGTCAGGCGGTATTTCCCCGCCGTAGGCGGGGAAATACCTTAAATCAGCACTTTTTCCCCGGTTCGGGGAAGAGAAAGCCGACACAGTAACATTGACTGAAGACATCTAGCCTCTAGCCTCTTACCTCCAGCCCCTAGAAGGTAATTTCATTGCAAACCCTATAAAGCTCCGTATCAAAGGGCTTTTTCATGGAAAGAGCCTCTTGAATGTCAACATCGATTATCTTGTTGTCCTTTAAGCCTACCACACGGTTGGTAGCTCCCCGGCTGATAAGCTCCACGGCATGATAACCCATCTGGCTGGCGGCTACTCTGTCCCGCACGGTGGGGCTGCCGCCTCTCTGAACGTGTCCCAGAACGGTAAGCCTTGTCTCGATACCGGTAAGCTCTTTAAGCTCCTTGGTTATCCCCTCGGAGTTTTCCGCACCCTCGGCCACCACCACGATAAAATGCTCCTTCTGAGCCTCGTGAGCCTTGATTATCTTGTCGGCAATGGCGTTGATGTCGTAGGGCATTTCCGGTGTGATACATGCGATAGCTCCCGCCGCCATGGCGACGTTCAAGGCTATCCACCCGGCATGCCTGCCCATTACCTCTACCACCGAGCAGCGGTCGTGGGACTGGGAAGTGTCCCTTATCTTGTCTATCATTTCAAGGGCGGTGTTCATAGCCGTGTCGTAACCGATGGTGTATTCGGTGCACTGAATGTCGTTGTCGATAGTGCCGGGGAGACCTACGCAGCGTATCCCGCCTATCCTCGACAGGTCAGCCGCTCCCCTGAACGAACCGTCGCCGCCGATGACAACAAGCCCCTCCATGTTAAGCTCCCTGCATTTGTCCGCAGCCTTTTTCACATACTCTTCCTGAATGAACTCCTTGCAGCGGGCGGTGTAAAGGATAGTGCCGCCCCTCTGAATAATGTCCGAAACATCGCGGCAGTTAAGCTCTATGCACTCGCCGTTCAGAAGCCCGTTGTACCCTCTCTGAATGCCGATAACTCTGTAATCCTTCCTGATGGCAGCCCTTGTTACCGCTCTTACTGCGGCGTTCATGCCCGGAGCGTCCCCTCCGCTGGTCAAAACTCCAATTGCCTTTTGCATAATATTTCTCCTCCGATTTATCAAAATTCTTGGGAACGCAGTTCAGATCGCTTTTTCAATGGTGACCCCGAACCGCCGATTCTCCAATGATAAACATTTTCACATAGCTTTATTTTACACTTTTTTTCCGAATTTGTCAAGGGGGGGGGGGGGATTTTTGGTAAATTT
>JAMOZU010000312.1 GCA_023667745.1 Ruminococcus sp. | reverse complement strand
AGATCACCGAGGCGGCAAGAGCAAGCAAGAACAGTCTTGTTGTCGCCACTATACCCGAATCGGATATAGAGGTCGGCGGGGAAGCGGGAAAAATCGCACTGGAGGCTATCGAGCATACCTTCGGCAGAATGGAGTCTGTTTGGAAGCCCGTAGCCGCAAACGAGGGCTTTGAGGTAGTACGCCGCAGGCTGTTCCTTGACTGCACCGATACGAACGCACGGGACGCAGTATGCGCAGCATTCAGCCGAATGTATAACGAGAATCAGGGGGATTTTCCCGCAGAGGCACGGGAAGTGGAATACCGCCGGCGAATGACCGCTTGTTACCCCATTCACCCGGAGGTGTTCGACCGACTGTATGAGGATTGGGCGACGCTTGAAAAATTCCAGCGGACAAGGGGGGTTTTGCGGCTGATGGCTGCGGTGATACACGAGCTGTGGATGGGCAGCGACGCAGGGCTGCTTATTATGCCCGGTTCAATTCCCATGGACATACCGGCAGTTAGGGACGAGCTGACGAGGAATGTTTCGGAAAACTGGAATGCGCTTGTAGACCGTGAGGTTGACGGAAAAAATTCCATACCCTATCAGAAAGACCGTGAAAACGACCGCTATGGAGCAAGGCTTGCCTCACGGCGTGTAGCCCGTACCGTAATGCTCGGTTCTGCTCCGACCTCCCGCAGTCAGAATGTTCGGGGGATAGAGTCTTCACGGATAAGACTGGGAACTATACAGCCGGGTGAAAACATTGCGGTTTTCAACGACGCACTCAGTACGCTGACGGTCTCTCTGGCGTATCTTTACACAAACCCTTCCGGTAACAGATTTTGGTACGATACACGCCCCACTCTCCGTAAAACCGTAGAGGATCGTGCAACACAGATACCCGACTCGGATGTGGAATATGAGATAGAAAACAGGCTTGCCGCTTTGAAAAGAGACAAGGCATTCAAACATGTACATGTTTGCCCGTCTTCATCTCTCGATGTACCGGACGAACAGTTTGTCCGCATTGTCGTTCTCCGTCCCGCAGATGTGTACACAGCGGCAGACCCGAATAATGCTGCAATGACAGCGGCAACTGATATTCTGAACAATCGGGGAACTTCTCCGAGGATATACAGGAACATGCTGGCATTTATAGCACCGGAGCATGAACTGATGACATCTCTTAAACAGACAGTTCAGCGTTTCCTTGCATGGAAGTCGGTCAAAGAGGACAGTGAAGACCTCAATCTTGACGCTGCTCAGAACAGGGAAACAGACAATAACCTGACCCGTTCCGGCAAAGCCGTAGACGACCAGATCAAGGAAACATACTGTCGGCTGCTCATTCCGTATATTGACAGGTCTTCGGATATCAAGAACATTATATGGGACATGACCCGTATCAGCGGCGGCAATGATACGATAATCGGCACAGCTGTAAATAAAATGCAGCAGAACGAGCAGATCATCAACAGGTGGGCACCCGCACTGCTGAAAATGGAGCTTGACAGCGTGCTTTGGAACTCATCGAACCATATCCAAATAAAAACATTGTGGGATTATCTTTGTACATACTGCTATCTGCCCCGGCTTGCAAATGAAGATGTACTGATGAATGCGATCAGTGCAGGTCTTGATTCTTCCGAGTATTTTGCATATGCGTCCGGGTTTGACGGAACTCGTTACCTTGAACTGAAACTCGGGCAGGGAGTCGGAATGACAGAACGTTCGGCTTATCTGGTGAAACTGTCGGCCGCAAGAGCGCAGCTTGAAGAAGATGAGGCAAAGCAGCAGAAAACAATGGCAGCAGCGAAGCAGGAGCAGTACACCGTCAGCGAAGCGGGCGATTCTTCCCGCCGTCCTGCAAATGAGGGCAAAACTGCCGCAAATAACGGTATACCGTCCGTGTCTGACTCGGAAACCGAACAGCCGAAAAACAGGCGATTCTATATGAGCGTGCCGCTTGACCCGACCCGTATCGGACGTGATGTGCAGCGGCTTGTTGAAGAGGTGATAACTCACCTTACCGCCGAAGACGGGACACATACGGAAATATCTCTTGATGTGAACGTATTGGCAGATAACGGTCTTTCCCGCCAGACAGTCCGCACCGTATCCGAAAACTGCCGCACACTGCATATTGAGAATTTCGGTTTTGAGGATTGATACAAATCCCTCATTGAATTATGGGACTTAAGCCGCCGAAAAAAAAAATCATAAAGCTAATTTTTTTCGGCGACTTCATCTCCATAATTGCAACGGGGATTAGTATGAGCATAAATTATAAACGATATTCAGGGCTGTCCTCGGACAGCCCTGAACGTTTCGGATTTTTTGAAAATAAGCAAGGAAGAACTGCGAAAATCAGCAAGTCGTTTGGCAGCATTATAACAACACTATTCGCTTCTCAATGCGTCTATGGGACTAAGCTCGCTTGCTTTTTTTGCGGGGGCCCAGCCGAAAATTATCCCCACTGCCGCCGAAAATCCCACGCCAAGCTCAATGGCAAACGCCGACAGACGGAAGGACGTTTCCATAAGCGCCGCCGCAATCGCCGAAACTCCGATACCAAGCAGCATTCCCGCAAATCCCCCCGCAAGGGACAGTATCACAGCCTCTATCAGAAACTGTACCTGTATTCTTGAAGGCTCTGCTCCCAACGCCTTGCGAAGTCCTATCTCCTTTGTCCGTTCGGTGACCGAGACCAGCATCATATTCATAATGCCTATGCCGCCCACCAAAAGGGAAATTGAAGCTATCCCCGCCAAGAGAGCCGTAAGCATTGATGTCATAGTTTCTATGGTGTCAGTCAGTGTCTCCAGGTTCATTATCCAGTAGCTGCCGTCCTTGTCGTTGAAGGTTTTGTCAAGGTAGCTTTCCAGTTCCTCTTTCACGCTGTCCGTAGCGTCCACATCGTCAAGATACACGTCTATGTTCTGAACAAGGGAAATGCCGTTTATTTTCATGGCGTTTTTATAGGGGATTATAACGCTGCCGTTGTCGCTGCCCTGGGACATATCCGCAGTAAGTCCCCCCGACCCGTCCGACTGCAGACCCACGACAGTGTACTGCCGCCCCCCAAGTGTGACCTTTTTCCCGATAGGATTTTCCCCCGCAAAAACCGCTTCCGCAAAATCCATATCCACAACGCAGACGTAAACGTCCCCCGCCATATCCGAAAGGTTAAGACCTCTTCCGTAAGCGATTTCATCGTCGTTATTCCTGAAATACATCTCGTTTTTGCCCTTTACCGAAACGTCCTCGTAAACCTCGCCGTTTCTTGCCGCAGACGTACTGAGAGTGACAGTGGGGGAGACCCCTTTTACACGGTCCATTTGGTTTATTTCCTCAAGCTCCTTTTCCGTAAGCCCTCTTTTGAGCGCAGTTCCGTTTACCGTTACCGTCAGCACTCCCGCTCCAAGGTTTGAAAAGGTGTCCAT
>JAMOZU010000311.1 GCA_023667745.1 Ruminococcus sp. | reverse complement strand
AAGGAAAAAAACCGCCTGATGAGGGAGGAAAAAGCCGACCTGTCGGGGTATACGGCTCTTGTTACCGGGGGGAGAATACGGATAGGGTATGCGGTCTGCCTGCGTTTGCTCCGCAGCGGCGCAAGGGTAATGGCGGTGACAAGGTTTCCCTACGACGCTTGGGAGAGGTACAAAAGCGAGCCGGATTTTGAGGAGTTTAAGGACAGGCTCGTCATATGCGGTTTCGATCTAAAGCGGGTCGACAGGATAGGGGAGCTTATAGAGCTTGTAAAAGAGACGTTCCCCCAAGGTCTCGACATTCTCATAAACAACGCCGCTCAGACTATCCGCAAAGCCCCTTCCTATTACTTGGAGCTGACGGAGAACGAGCGGCGGCTTGGGGACATGCTGACGGACGGCGGTGTATACGGTGTGACGGATATGAACGGTATGTCCGTTGACAGCGAAGGCATGGGCAGTGTTATCCGACTGACGGATGTAACGGCGGAGACGGCGGGGAATTTGCCCGTACCCTTTGAAAAGTCCGGCGAAATATGCGAATATGAAACGCCGAACCATAATTCTTGGGTGGCAAAGGCGGAGGAGATAAGCCCCGCCGAGATGCTGGAAGTTCAGCTGATAAACGTGACAGCCCCCTTTCTGCTGGTGGGTCAGCTTAAAAGTCACATGGCAAAAAGCCCTCACAGAAATAAGTTCATCATAAACGTTTCCTCGGTGGAGGGGCGGTTCAACAAAAAGAAAAAGCTCGCACGGCATGTTCACACCAATATGGCAAAGGCATCAATAAATATGATGACCCATTCTTTGAGCGGGGAATATGCGGCGGCGGGGATATATATTTACAGCGTTGACCCCGGCTGGGTCTCCAACCAGTTCCCGGCGGAATACGAGGTAACGAAGGCGTTTGAGCCGTATCTTTCCTATGAGGACGGGGCGGCAAGGATATGCTATCCCGTGTGGCTTCATCTGAACGACGAAAAAAAGCCCCCGGACGCAGGGGCGTTGTATAAGGATTTTAAGACAGAAGAATTTTGAGAAACACCTGCCGCAGGCGGGGAAAATACCCGGGCAAATTATTATTTTCCATTTCTTTTCCCGAAAACAAACCATATCCCCGCCGCCGTCCACAAAGCCGCTCCGAAAAACGCCAACGGCGTATTGACGAAAAATTCACATATTGCCTTTAACTCTTCAACGTCTCCGAACAGGGACACGCCGCAGCAGACCGCCGTTACTGCGCTTATAAGCACAGCTCCCGCTCCGCAGTCTTTGGCAAGTTTTGCCGAGGGGGTTACCTTTCCCGTAATGTCCGCCGCCGCTTCTATTGCCGTGTTCACGGTCTCCGCCGACAGGACAAAGCCTATAACGAGAAAGAGCATACAGTATTCCGCCCTTGTGAGCCGATAGAACAAGCTCCATAAAAGGGCTGTCGCTCCCGCCCACAGGTGAAAGCGCATATTCCGCTCGTTTTTAACGCACGCCGACACCCCCGCCGCCGCATATTTAAAGGAACGGAAAAATGCGGTGATATTCTCTTTCATGGGGTTTCGTCCGTAAAGGTCATTTCTCTTGACAGCCCCAGTTCCCCCAGTATCTGCTCTTCCTTTTCCCTCATTTTAGCGGCTTCAAGAGGGGATTCATGGTCATAGCCCAAAAGGTGGAGCATGGAATGGACGGTCAGAAAGCCCACCTCCCGCTCCGGGGAATGACCGTAAATTTTCGCCTGTTTTACCGCCTTTTCCATGGAAATTACCACGTCCCCCAAAAGCATGGCTCCCGTTTCGTGATTGATGTCGTAAACGCCGTTTTCACCCAAAGGGAAACTTAACACGTCCGTCGACCTGTCCTTCCCCCGAAACTGCCTGTTGAGCCGCCGTATTTCCCCGTTGTTCACAAAGGAAACGCTCACCTCCGCATTTCCGGGGAAATGTTCGTTTGCAAGCGTTGCCGCGCAGCATTTTCTCACCAGCAGCCGCAGCCCCGTGGGTATTCTGACGTTTTTCTGATTATTTTTAACGTATACTTTTACTTTAGGCATAATCGTAACCTCCTGTGATCGGCGGTATTTTCCCCGGCGAAGGCGGGGAAAATCCTAATTCCTGTTGGCTTTCTCATAAGCCTTTATAATATCCTGCACCAGTTTATGGCGGACAACGTCCTTTTCGGTAAATTTTGTTACGGCGATGTCCTCAACGTTTCTCAGCACGTTCATGGCGTCCACCAAGCCGGATCTTTTGGCGTCCGGCAGGTCTATCTGAGTAATGTCCCCGGTTATCACCATTTTGCTGCCGAAGCCTAAGCGGGTAAGGAACATTTTTATCTGCTCCCTTGTGGTGTTCTGAGCCTCGTCAAGGATAATGAATGCGTCGTCGAGAGTTCGTCCCCTCATATACGCCAGGGGGGCTACCTCGATACTGCCCTTTTCCATATGCCTTGAAAAGACTTCCGCCCCCATCATATCGAAAAGAGCGTCGTACAGCGGACGGAGATAGGGGTCGACCTTATTCTGCAGGTCTCCCGGAAGAAAGCCCAGTTTTTCCCCCGCCTCCACTGCGGGTCTTGTGAGGATTATCCTGCTTGCCTCATGGTTCTTGAAGGCTTTTACAGCCATTGCCACAGCAAGATAGGTTTTCCCCGTCCCCGCAGGACCTACGCCCATTATGACGGTATTGTTCTTTATGGCGTCGACATATTTTTTCTGCCCCAAAGTCTTTGCCTTTACCACTTTGCCCGAAGCGGTAACGCATATGCCGCCGTCGGTCAGCTTCACAGCCTCTTCAAGGGCATTTTCCTCCGTCAGCGAAAAAATATACCGCAAAGTCTGCTCGTTTATCTGCTCGCCTTTGTCCGCCATTTGGGCAAGAGTTCTTATTGCGGCTTCCGCTATTTTAACATTTGCCTCGTCTCCGCTTATTCTGATGTCATTGCCCCTTGACAGTACTGCCACTGAGTACTGCCTTTGGATAAGGTTAAGATTTTCGTCGAATTTCCCGAAAAGGGAGATAACGCTTTCCATAGAGGAAACGTTTATAACGGATTCAGCCATAAGATCACCTGCTTAGATCGGAGCAATCCATCAACCGAGAAGCAAGAAGCAAGAGGCAAGATTTTGCATTGCTTTTTGCCTTGATAATCTATGAATTGCCGTAATAATAAATCATTAACTACTATTATATCATATCCGAATGAAAAAATAAAGACCTATATAAAAAAATATGCTTAAATTTTTTGTATTTCACGGAAAATTTAATTTTACGGTAATTTTTGAGAAATTATTTGTTAATATTTAAGAGGTTGTTGGCTGTAAATTTGAAAAACAAAGCGGGATTTGGCGGAAATATACAAAATCTTATGAGAAAATTTGTATAAAATTACGCCATAAAAATTCCCCTTGCCGGACGTATAGAATATATAACCCAAGAATTTTTCC
>JAMOZU010000310.1 GCA_023667745.1 Ruminococcus sp. | reverse complement strand
CCCCCTCATTCTCTCAAAGTATGTGTATACACACACTCCTTACCACTTCCCCTACTCCGCCCCACTTGACCAACGGACTTCAGCAACTTTTCCTTTATTCCTTTAAAAGAAACCACATCATTTCACTTTTCTTTAAATATGTGTATACACATACTCTCCTGCCTCTGACCCCCTGCTTCCAGTATACCACATTTCTCCTTACCTGTCAACAGCAAAATTTTCAACACATTCAACATTTTCAACACTTTCAACAACCCCCATTCCTCCGGGAACACTCCCTCTCCTGCCTCCTGCCTCTGTCTTCCTGCCCCTCCGCCCTTCGATTTTTTGGTACTTTACTTTCGATTTTTTGGTACCCTCACTTCGAGAAATTGGTACTTTGCCATTTCCGCAAACCCGTTTCCCAAAAGGTCTCCGACCCCCTAAAAATTTCGGTAGATATTTGTAGATATATGTGGCAGCCGATTTTAAGCAAAATCGGCTGCGAAAATTCCTGTAAAAGAAAAAAACTTATAACTTTTACATTTGACACAAAAGACGTTCGAGAAATTGGTACTTTCCCTTAAAAAATCCCTTAACAAAAGGCTTTAACCTCACCCAATTTTTTCTGTCTTCACCGATTTTCCCGCTTAAAACCCCTTATTTTCCTTACCGGACAACACAAAAAACCCTTATTTTTTCAACTCAAACCTCATTCGAGAAATTGGTACTTTCACCCCTTAACCCCTTTTATTTCGGGATTTTTTCTTCACCGAAACCTTCTCTCCTAAAAATCCCCTCTTTTTTTTCGTGAAAAATCCCCATTTCAACGCATTTCCCGAAAACTTCCTTGCATAACGAAACTCATCTTTTTCTTTTACCGGACTTTTTTTGCATTTTAGCATTCAAATCCGATTTTTTCACCCGAACTTCACCGTAAATTTTCTCTTCTTTACAAAATTCCACTCACAGTACGAAAATTCGCCCTCACTTCTCATATCCCGACATCATTCCTTCTCATTCGAGAAATTGGTACTTTCACCCCAAAATCCCTTTAACATAGCCTATTTTCACATTCATTCCCCCCGAACATGCCGTCCCCGTACAGCCTTATCCGATTCCCACATAAAGTCGATTTTTCATTAAAACCTCCCTCATTTTCACATACGAACATTTTCAACCGACATTCCCGTTTTCCTTTAAAGTAACCACACATTTCACTTGCAATGACCACACTTCACATACGACATTTGTAATTTTCATTTTTCCTTTAAAGGAAACACACACTTCACTTGCACGACACTCGCTTTACGTACGACATTTGTAATTTTCTTTTTTCCTTTAAAGGAAACACACATTTCACTTGCTGCGCCCTCACTTTACGTGTTGTCATTTTTCCTGATTCCTGCCGCTGTTTTCCTGTTTCCTAACAACCAAATTCAATGCCCACAAAGCTGCGTCCCTCTTTTATCTCTTTAAAGGACGTTATAAGACCCTTTTCCTGCCACTCTTCCAGCAGCTTCTTTATAACCTCTCTGTCCCTTATAAAATCTTTCGACAGGGTGGGCTTTTCCATGCCGCTGTCCCTGTAAATGGTCTCGTAAAGAATGCGGTTCTGCTTCATGCTCCCGTTTTTGTAAGACATTATCCGCATCAAAAGATAATCCTGAAAGGCTATCACCTTTTCCGTGGCATTGGAGCTTACAAGCCCGATATATTCCATGGGAATGCTGATGAGAGTCTTCTTTGCCCGGTTGTACGTCAACAGGGACGGTTCTGCGGTCACCTGAATGCTCTTTGTGACCTTCCCCTTTTCGCTGGTGATAGTCCCCATGCGGAAGGTCAGCATGTTGTCCTCTATAACGGCACTTTGTATCCTATCGGTCTTGTCTTTGAGAACGCCTGCGTCAATAAGAGGCTGCTTGTCCTTTATGAGATGGGCGTTTACCTCCGCCGTCAGGTCGATGAACACCCGAATGCTGCGGAGCTTGTTCAGGCTCTTTTCAACCGCTTGTATCTGCCCGGACGATGGATTTGTCCGGGAATATCCCGTCATCACGCCGAATATTTCCGTTAAGGTGACCGTCTTGCGCCCTTCGAGATAGAGGGTGGAAATGGCGTTGTAAATGCGGCGGTCGTAAGCGGTTATCTTGTAGCGTCCGTTGCGGTTGAGAATGGTAAGGTCCGCCGAGTCGTCGTAAGAGAAGGAGCACAGGGAATAGACCGCCGACTGTTCCCCCCGGCCGCTCCTCACCGTCACTTCCGTGGTCAGAAACTTCAGCTGACCGTCCACGTCCGTGCCGTAAAGCTCGTTCATGACCTGGCTTCGTACCATGGCATTGTTCACCGGGCTGTTCTGCTGGAAAAAGTTCTTGAGACGGCTGCTCACCTGTATGATCTTCACGCCCCCCGGGGACTTTACCGCCTCCCCCTGCCCATCTTCCTGCCATATGGAGTATTGCTCGCAAGGCTCATTTTCTTTACAGGTCACCTGTTCTTTTTCTTTACGGGTCACATTTTCACGTCCTTTCTTTTAGAGGCAAGAAATTCAGAAGCAAGAGGCAAGGAATCACCGTTGTAACATTTTCTTTGTCGGTTGTTTCCATTAATTTTCTCGTTACACATCTTTGCACGCCCTCGCACGTCCTTACACGCCCCTGCACACCCACGCACACCCCCCGTACGCCCTTCTCACGTCCCCGCACGTCCCCGCACGTCCCCGCACGTTCTTACACGTCCTCGCACGTCCTTGCATGCCCTTGCACGCCCTTGCACGTCCCCGCACGTCCTTCTCACGCCCTTGCACGTCCTCGCACGCCCTTCTCACGTCCTCGCACGCCCTCGCACGCCCTTGCACGTCCCCGCACGACTCGTCCGCACCGCATGCGTTGCCGTTCCTCAATGTTGATGTTGGTTAATTATATTTTAATTATAACATAGTGCAATGAAGTTGTCAATGGATATTGGTTTAATATTTTATGAATAAAATTATTTTTTGCAAAATGCTTTATCATGCTTGAAGCAAGTACGGCAAACAGACGGTAAAGAGAAATTAATTTGCGCACTGCCGTGAAAGTGTGAAAATCCGGAGATTGATGTTGGCGGCAGGTTTAAAAAGTCGTGAGAGGGGAGTGAAGCGAGGAGTATGTGTACTGCCGGAAGCAGGAAGCAAGAGGCAAGATAGTATGTGTATAAAAGGAAAAAAGGGCAGTGGGGAGCGTGCGTGTCCCGCGGGTGTCACGAGAGGGGGTGTGGGGTTTTGGAGATTAAGGGCGGTTGCTCGGCGGGCAGGGGAGTGGGGGAAAGGTACGGGACGGGGGAGGGGGTTGGCTGAAAAAGGCGGAATAAAAAATGTGTGTATACACATAAAAAAGTGAAATAAACAAAGTATGTGAAGTGAGGAGTTGCGGGTGAAGGGAGTGTTTCTTTTATGGGAAAAGGAAGGTTACGGGAGTTCGGG